>JAOAAI010000064.1 GCA_026418955.1 Candidatus Goldiibacteriota bacterium
CTTATGTCTTTGGTGTATTTCCTAACGTTTATTCTGCCGAAAGAATTATATTTTTACTTGTTCTTGAACAAAATTTAAAAACCAAAGATAAGAACCCCTTCTATGCTTTATCTTAATTACACACTTTTCTTGACAGAATCTAATTCAATAAAAAAATATTAAATAATTTATTTTTTTTATTTTTATTGGTAAATATTTTTAATATTTCTTTTCAAATATTTACTTAAATATTGACCTGTATATGAATTTTTATTTTTTATAATATCTTCGGGGGTGCCTTCAGCAACAATATAACCACCTTTATCCCCACCTTCCGGGCCTAAATCTATTATCCAATCTGCATTTTTGATTATATCAAGATTATGTTCAACAACTATCACTGTATTTCCCATATCAACAATTTTGTTTAAAACATTTAAAAGTTTTTCAATATCTGCAAAATGAAGTCCTGTTGTTGGTTCATCAAGCATATATAATGTTTTTCCTGTTGATTTTCTGGATAATTCAGTTGCCAGTTTTACTCTTTGCGCTTCACCTCCTGATAAAGTTGTAGCTGATTGACCAAGCTGAATGTATCCAAGCCCGACTTCATCAAGTGTTTCAAGAATTCTTTTTACCCCTGGTATATTTTCAAAAAATTTTAGTGCTTCTTCTACACGCATTTCAAGAACTTCTGCGATATTTTTATCTTTGTATAAAATTTCAAGTGTTTCTCTATTATATCTCTTACCTTTGCACTCTTCGCAAGGCACATAGACATCAGGTAAAAAATGCATTTCAATTTTAATAATTCCATCACCAGCACATGCTTCGCATCTTCCACCACGCACATTAAAAGAAAACCTACCAGGATCATAACCACGCAGCCGTGCTTCTTTTGTATTTGCAAAAAGTTCTCTGATTTCAGTAAAAACACCTGTATAAGTGGCTGGATTGGATCTTGGAGTCCTACCTATAGGTGATTGATCTATTTCAATAACTTTATCAATTAAATTCCAATTTTTAAGTTCTTTATAACCTGGTGGTTTATGAATACCCTTGTAAATTTCATAGATCAATGCAGGATATAATGTTTCAGAAATTAGAGACGATTTACCAGAGCCGGATACTCCTGTGATGCATATAAAAGTACCGAGTGGAAATTTTACATTTAAATTTTTTAAATTATTTTTGTTTACTCCTGTTATTTCCAGTATACCACTAAATTGTCTTCTTTTAGTTTTTATTTTAATTCTTTCTTTATTTAAAAGATATTTTGCAGTTATTGAATCTTTTGATTTAATAAGTTGATTAATATCACCAGCAACAACAACTTCTCCACCATGAACACCTGGACCAGGACCCATATCAACTATATAATCAGCATTCAATATTGTCTCTTCATCATGTTCAACAACAATAACAGTATTTCCTAAATCTCTTAATGTTTTCAATGTATTTAAAAGTTTTTGATTATCCCTCTGATGCAATCCAATAGATGGCTCATCAAGAATATACAAAACACCAACAAGACCAACTCCTATCTGTGTTGCAAGGTGAATCCTTTGAAATTCACCGCCTGATAACGTTCCTGCTTTTCTATCCAATGTAAGATAAGATAGACCAACGTTAATTAAAAACTGCAATCTACCTTTTATTTCTTTTAAAATCTGTCTTGCAATTATTTCTTCTTTCTCAGAAAGTTTTAAATTATTAAAAAATTCAAAACAACTTTCTATAGACATTTCAGTGATATCAATAATTGATTTCTTCTCAATTAAAACAGACAGTGATTCTCGCTTTAATCTCTTACCATTGCATGCACTGCATTCTTTTTCTTCCATATATTTTTCAAATATCTCTTCTCTTATTCTTTCTGTTTCGGTTTCTTTATATCTTCTTTCAAGAAATGGAATTACACCTTCAAATTGTCCGTAGTGTTTCCATTCACTTGCAAAACCTTTGTAATGAAATTTGATATCCTCATTTAAACCATAAAGAAGTGCGTTTTTAACATTTATTGGTAACTTTTTAAACGGAGTATTAAGAGAAAAATTCATATGCTTTGCAAGACCAATAACAAGATGCCAATAATAACTTTCCTGATTTGTCCATGGTTTTATTGCCCCCTCATTAATGCTTAATTCTTCATCAACAACAAGTTTAGGATCAACTTCAATACGACTCCCTAATCCAGTACATACAGGACATGCACCATAAGGATTATTAAATGAAAATATTCGTGGTTCTAATTTTGCCATTGAAAAATCACAGTTAGGGCAGGATAATTTATCTGAAAAAAGCATATCCTGATTATCTTTTATCTGATTTATTATTATTATTCCTTCTCCAATTTTTAAAGCAAGTTCTACAGATTCTGTTATACGTTTTTTATTTATATTGCCAGTTTCAATTCTATCTATGACTATTTCTATTGAATGTTTTTTATTTTTATCAAGAATTATTTTTTCATCAAGAGATTTTACTTCACCATCTACTCTTACTCTTAAAAAACCTTCTTTTTTAATATTTTCAAATAATTTATTGTATTCTCCTTTTCTACCTCTTACAACAGGTGCAAGAATCATGATTTTTGTTTTTTCAGGCATTTTGAGTATTCTATCCACTATCTGTTGTACTGTCTGAGACTTTATTGGTATTTTACAATTAGGGCAGTGAGGAATACCAATTCTTGCATATAATAATCTTAAATAATCATAAATTTCTGTTATTGTTCCAACAGTAGAACGTGGATTTGCTCCAGCACTGCGCTGTTCTATTGCAATTGCAGGAGATAAACCTTCTATTGAATCCACATCTGGTTTCTGCATTTGTCCTAAAAACTGTCTAGCATAAGCAGATAACGATTCCACATATCTTCTCTGGCCTTCTGCATATATGGTATCAAAGGCGAGAGATGATTTTCCAGAGCCAGATACACCAGTTATAACAACTAGTTTATCGCGTGGAATTTTCAAATTTATATTTTTTAGATTATGCTCACGCGCTCCTTTGATTACTATATATTTTGTCATTTTATTTGTTCTAAAATTGATTCAGGATTTTTTATTTTTTTCTTCTCAATATAATGGATTATTTTTTTATAAGCATGCTGTCTTGTTTCTTTATCTCTTGTGGTTTTATAAATTTTAACCCAGTAGGATACAATCTCATCAGGAGTTTTATATTGTTCATAAATGTGACCTAATATTCTTTCTATCATTGCTGGATGATCATCGTATTTTAGTGCTTCTTCAAGATAACTCACATATTTTTCTTTATCATCTAATTCTTTATAAACAATGGCTCCAAGATATAATCTCAATCTCCAAAATGTAGGATTATATTTCAAGCCCTTTTTTATTAATGAAATGGCTTCATCATATCTTTTTACATCAAAGGCTAAAATCGCACTCCCAAATGTATAAGTAAAAATAAAATGTGGATCAATATCTGTTATAGAATCAAAAATTGAATATAATTTAATATATCTTTCTTTTTTATTTGCAGGATCTCCATAATATTGAAGAAAATATATATATTCAAAATCAGCCATAACTGCTCTAAAACCCATTGCGGCACTTAAAATATGCGTAAATTTTTTAAAAGAATGTTTTCTTAAAAAATACCATTCAGGTTGGTTTTTAAATAAATATTTTGTAGCAATATAATTACTAATACAACAAACTATTATTAAAAATAATAAAAATGCGAATTTTAAAATTTTTTTTATCATTTTTTAAAAGAATTCTTTTTTATCAAAGTATTTTATTGATAAAAATAATATTATAAATATATAAGATATCGCATAAATCATGATAAACAAGAAAAAAGATGGTTCAATTAAACCATATGTTGATTCAAGTTTATTTTTCAAATTAAACAATTCAAGATTTGGTACAATATAATAAATAATATTTACTATTATTTTAATAACTGTATTCTCTGAATGAGCAACAAGATTTTTTAAATGTATTGTTAAGTGTCCCAAAACATAAGTAAAAAAAAGAAATAAAACACAACTAGGGACAGATGTAGCAATAACTGAAAATAAAACTGCTACAGAAGCAATAATACAAATACTTATAAATATAAAAAATACTGATAATAATAATTTTAATTCCCAAGGATCACTACCTCTTATATTTATAATTAACATCAATACAATAAACATAAATAAAATATTTATAAATAAAGTTGTTATTATTCCAAAATATTTACCAATCAAATATTCACTTCTTTTTATTGGTTTTACCATTATAATATGCATTGTTTTTAGTTCGGTCTCTTCAAACATCTGTATTGTAACTGATAATAATAATGTTATAAATGATAATAATGATATAGCAAATAAACCAAAATCTTTTAACATTCTTATCTCAGATTCCTGGGCAAGTTCACTTATTGCAAGTGAAAAACCTATTATAAAAATAGAAAATATTGTGAGCACATTTAACATTTTGTTTCTTATATTCTGTTTTACAATATATTCAATAACAGCTAAAATACTTTTCATCTCTTATTCACTCCTTTACATGATGAACAAAATAAGATTCTACAGATTTAAATTTTTTTATTATCCATGAAACTTTCACAGGCTCAATTAAATGCCCACGATGCATTATGGCTACTCTATCACATATCTTTTCCACCTCACTTAATATATGAGAATTGAAAAAAATAGTTTTACCCTTTTTATTTAGGTTAATAAGTACATCTCTCATTTCCTTATAACCAAGTGGATCAAGACCAGACATCGGCTCATCAAGAAAAAGAATATCAGGATCGTTTATAAGTGCCTGAGCCATTCCAAGCCGTGATTGCATTCCCTTTGAAAAACCCTTGATTTTCTTATATTCATTTCCTTTAAGTCCAACCAATTCAAGTGTTTGTAATATTTTCTGTTTTTTATTATGTATATTAAAAATATCTGCAAAATATTCTGATATTTCATATGCTTTAAGATATTTTGGAAAATATGGTAATTCTGGCATGTATCCAATATATTTTCTTATTTCTGTATCATTTATTGATCTACCTAAAATTTTTATACTACCAGCAGTTGGTTGTAACAATCCAAGTAAAGTTTTCATCAATGTTGTCTTGCCTGCACCATTTAATCCAAGTAATCCAAAAATTTCTCCCCGATAAATTGATAAGTTGATATCTTTTATTCCTATATATGTATCTCTTTTCCAGAAATCAAGCGATTTATATATTTTTGTAAGATTTTTTACTTCTATAACTATTTCCATTTTCTCACCTCAATCTATATATATTAATAAAATATTTTATTTATGTCAAATAAATTATAAAAGTGTTATGGGAAAGTACAGGCACATGATGGTTAAGCAAAAATAGTAAAATTAGGTATAATAAATAATAAAAGGATTGCCTACTTAAAGGCAATCCTTAAAAAAATAATAAAAAAGCGAGGTGATAACTATTACATATAATTTAATAGCAAA
>JAOAAI010000068.1 GCA_026418955.1 Candidatus Goldiibacteriota bacterium
CCGTTTGCATGCATTAAAAGAATAGGCGTTTTGATTAATTTTAATTTTTTTCCTGTTTCATACATTCCCATTTTTAAACTATGAACCTGAACAGGAAAATCATATAATTCATAATCAGATGGCATAGCATTGATTGTCGCATCTTTATCCACTTTGTTAGGTCTATTTTTTAATTCCTTTATAAACCATGAGATATATCTGTCAATATATAAACGTCAGTCATATATAATACCTTCTTTTAGATTATTTAGAAATACAGGTGCTGAAATGGAAATAACACAGGCAGGAGTAAGATTATTAAAGCAGAATTCTTCTGCGAGTTTCAATGCAATTGTACCTCCCATTGATAAACCGTATAAATAAACTTTTTTATAATTTTTTCTTGTTTCAATATATATTTATTTTACGTATTTATACCATTATGAAAAGTATGTTTTTTTAAAATCTTCTTTATTTGTTCCATGACCAGGATAAAGCGGTACGAGTACATCGGATTTTTTGGCGAAATATTCTGCAAGTTCTTTAAATTGAAGCGGAGTTGCTTTGAAACCATGTAAGAATATGATAATTTTATCGGATTTTTTATTATTGATTTTTATCTGTCGGTAATCAGGGTTTATTTTTGAATTAATTAGGTAATTAGTATTCTATCGGTGTGGAATACATTAACAGGTGTCTCATTTATTATGTATGTAATAAAGACAAATAATATAAAAAGATTTATAACTTATAATTAATAATTTTTTCTTACTCATTTTTTTCACCTTTTTTATATATTAGCAAATTTCAGGGATTAAAGCAAATGGTTAAGAAAATAGTTTAAAGATAGTTTGAATGTAATAATTAAGTTTATATTATTTACGAACTATTCACTAACTTTTTATGAACTATTTAAGAACGTTTTATTAATAATTATTGACATTAAATAATAAAATGATATAATTTCATTAATATATATTTAATAAAAGGAGGAATATTTGATGAGAAAAATTTTTGCAATAACCATAGCGGGATTGTTTTTATTCTGGACATTGTTTTTTATCGGTTGTGGTGCAAAAAGTCAAAAAATAAGTAGTGCTGCTGATGAAGAATCCCAGGTAATGGAGGAGGCGAAAACAGCAGCTAAAGAAACCCTTCCTTCTACTTATATAGTAGAGGCAGGCGATACATTATGGTCTATTGCTGCCAAACCTGAAATATATGGTAATAAATATCAATGGCCTTTGATATATGATGCTAATAGAGATATACTCGATAGTTATAATACTCCTTTGCAGGAAGGACAGAAACTAATTATTCCACGTAACGTAAGTGCTGTTGAAATAGAAGCGGCCAAAGAAAGAGCAAAAGAACTCGGTATTCCTGATTCTGGTGAAGAAAAAATAAAAGTTGCTTCAAAACGTAAAATAACTGATTATGAAGATGAACAGAACAAGAAAATAGTTGGATTATCTGAAAAGAAGCAACCCGAACAAAAATCTTATGTAGAAGAAAGTGAAATAGAGGAAGAACCAACTCCAATACCTGAACCGAGTAAACCAAAGAAAAAAGGGAAAATCAACATCATACCTCTGTTTCTTATAATTCTTGGCGTTTTACTTCTGATAATATTTTTCATATTCTCACGTCAGAAAAAGGAAGAGGAAGAGGAAGAAAAAGAAGGTGGCTCAAAAACAAATATACTTGAATAATAATAAGATTTAAGACAGGTGCAGCATTTCATGTTGCACCTGTTTTTTTTTAAGGATTATAAATGAATAAATTTTCTGAATTTTTATTAAAAAAAATACTCATCCCTGTATGTATTTTTATCTTTAAAATAATTGCTTCCACTTACAAGATAAAGGAGATAAATGCATATAAATTAACACCTTATCAGGGCAAGGAAAAAAATTACATATATGGTTTTTTTCATTCTCAGTTGCTTGCACATATTTATTTTTACAGAAATACAAAAATGGTTTCATTGGCATCCCTTCACAGAGATGGAGAAATTGCAGCAATAGTTGCACAGAAATTCGGGATAACAATCGTAAGGGGGTCATCCACCCGTGGTGGAGTAGAAGCATTACTTGGTTTAAAAAAATATATAAATGATGGTTATGATGCGGCATTGACTGTTGATGGACCACGCGGACCAGCAGGTAAGGTGAACAACGGTGTAATATATCTTGCAAAATTGACAGGCAGGGAAATCATACCATGCTGTTTTGCCTGTGATAATAATATACGCCTTAAGTCTTGGGACAGGTTTATGATACCACTTCCTTTTTCAAAAGGAGTATTTAATTTTGGTAGACCTATAAAAATACCAGAAGATTTAAAAGAAGAGGATATTGATTTTTATAGGGAAGAAATTCAGAAAGAACTAAACAGAATAAATAAAGAGGCAGAGGAGGAAGTTAAAAGTAAAAATGGATGAAATAATTGCTGCAAAAAAGCAAGATATTGAGAGTATTCTTGAAGGATTTGATGAGTCCAGAAGAAAGATGATAATAAATTCTTTAGAACTGGCAAGCAGAGCCCATTCTAATCAAAAAAGAATGTCAGGAGAACCATATATTTATCACAGCATAGAAGTAGCAAAAATTTTAAAAGAGATGAAAATGGATGCACAAACAATATCAGCTGGACTTCTTCATGATGTTGTTGAAGATACACAGTTTAAAATTGATGATATAAAAAAAATTTCTGGTGAAAATGTTGCGTTTCTAGTGGAAGGTGTTAGTAATGTGACAGCGAAGATTTTTAAAAAAAGTGGAAAGGTTTTTGGAGAGTCATTAAAAAAAATGTTTATAGCAATGGCAAATGATATAAGAGTTGTAATTATTAAATTAGCGGATAGATTGCATAATATGCGAACAATTCAGTATTTACCATTAGAAAAGCAGAGGATAATAGCACAAGAAACACTGGCAATATATGCTCCACTTGCTCATCGGCTTGGTATGGAAAGAATAAAATCAGAACTTGAAGATATAGCTTTTAATATTTTGTATCCAGAACAATATAGATTTATTGCAGATTATTTAAATGAAAAAAAAGAAAGTAGAGAGAAACGTATACAGGATATGAAAGAAAAAATACAGAAAGAGCTGGAAAAAAATAAAATAAATGCAGAGATAATAGGCAGACCAAAACACTTTTATTCAATTTATCAAAAAATGATAAGAGAAAACAAACAGATTGAAGATATATATGATTTAATAGCACTACGTATTATAACCAACACAGTAAAGGAATGTTATGCGGTTTTGGGTATAATTCATAATATGTGGAAACCGCTACCTAATAGAATAAAGGATTATATAGCAATACCAAAGTCAAATATGTATCAATCACTTCATACAACGGTTTTGGATACAGATGGTAGACCTGTTGAAATACAGATAAGGACAAAAGAGATGGATGATATAGCAGAAGAGGGAATCGCCGCACATTGGAATTATAAAGAAGAAAAACCATTTGATAAAAAAACTGATAGTGCTTTTATTTGGCTAAGACAACTACTTGAATGGCAGTCAAACATAAAAGAAAATGAATTATTTTTAAAAGAATTAAAGATAGATCTTTTTCAGGAATCTGTTTTTGTTTTCACTCCAAAAGGCGAAGTAAAAGAACTTGTAAAGGGTTCAACTGTTCTTGATTTTGCTTACAGCATCCATTCAGAATTGGGGGATCATTGTATAGGTGCAAAGGTAAACGGAAAATGGGTAACCATAAAATACGAGCTTAAAAATGGCGATATCATTGAAGTTTTAAAAAGTTCAACCCAGCATCCAACAATTGACTGGCTTAAAATTGCAAAGACTGCAAAAGCAAAGAATAGAATAAGACACTGGTTGAGAACAAATCAGGATATAAGAGAAAATATTGAAAAAGGGCGACAACTTTTAAGTGATGCGTTAGATAGTTATAAACTCAAAATTGATAATATCAATGAATCAATGTGGAATAAAACAATGAAGTATTATAATGTGAATTCTGTTGATGATATACTAGCAGGCATAGGATATGGCGAATTTTCTGCACAAAGAATTGCAAATAATTTTTATAAAGAATTGATTGAAAAGAAAGAAATTGTAAAACTGCCATCATCTGAAAAGGAAGAAAAGAAAAATGAAATTATAATTGACGAGAAATATTCT
>JAOAAI010000071.1 GCA_026418955.1 Candidatus Goldiibacteriota bacterium
TCATTTATATGTAATGTTGATATGACAAGATGTCTAGTAAAAGATGCTTTTATAGCTATTTCTGCTGTTTCTTGATCTCTTATTTCCCCAACCATGATAACATCAGGATACTGTCTTAAAAATGCGCGCAAAGCATTTACAAATGTAAAATCAGCCTTAGGATTTATCTGAACTTGATTTATATTTGGTAAGTTATATTCTGCTGGTACTTCAACTGTCATAATATTGATATCTGGACTGTTAATGGTGGATAATGCAGAGTAAAGAGTAGTTGTCTTGTCACTCCCGTTAGGTCCAGTTACCAAAATTATTCCATATGTGCTATTAATTGCTTTTTGAAATTTTACAAGGTCATCAGGTTCAAAACCAAGTTTAGTAAGATCAAGCTGTAAATTTGAATTGTCAAGTATTCTCATAACAATTTTTTCGTCCCAAACAACAGGTAATGTTGAAAACTTTAAATCAATCATTTTATCTTTCACTTTTATTTTTATTCTTTCATCTTGTGGTTTCCTTTTCACAATAATATCAAGTTTTGCCATAACTTTAAAACGAGAATCTATTGTTCTTTTGTATTTTACTGGGGGAGATGATTGCTCTACTAAAGTTCCATTAATTCTGTAACGTATTTTTATTTCTTTTTCAAATGGTTCAATATGAATATCACTTGCCATTTTTTCCACTGCATCACTTATCAGAGAGTTACATAATTTTATCACAGGTGCTTCATCAACTGCTTCTATATCTTCCTGGATTTGTTGTTCTTTTACAATTTCTAAATCTACATCTTTACCAGCTATGTCTTTGATTATTTCTGCTACACGACTTTTTTGTTCTTTTGGAATTACTTGTTCAATTGCAAGTTTTATATATGATTTTGGCGCTATGACAATTTCTGCATCTATACCTTTTAACATTTTAAGTTCTTTTAGAAATGAAGTTAGTTCAGGATGAATAGGATCAGCAACTGCAATAAGCACATTTTTACCAGACTTTTTAAAAGATAAAATACACATTGACTCTGCTTTTTCTCGGGTAATTAAGGTTAGAACCTTTGAATCAAATTCAATTGATAACAAATCAATAATATATTCTATGCCATAATATGAAGCAAGTTTTTTTGTTAATAATTCTTCATTTGCACCAAGTAATGCAAGATTGAATCCAAGACCTGATTTATTCAGAGCTTGTATTTGTTTTGCTTTTGCAAGCATTTCTTCATTTATCAAATCTTCTTCTATGAATTTATGCAATATACTTGAAGACATAATAAGCCTCCACAATATTTTAAATTTCTCTCCAACTTAACCATACATTTTCTTCGCCGACTATCATTTCCAATTTTTGTAAAAGTTCTTCATTTATAAAGACTTTTTTATTTTCTTTTAATTTTATTAAAATTTCTTTATTATCTTTTGTAATTAAATGTATTATTATTTCTGTTTGACCTCCTGTATATTTTGATAAAACATTATTTATTTCAGATATTACCAGTTCTTCAACTGCAGTATCAAAAATTCTAATATTTAAAAATTTACCAAGTAATTTAACAGCGTCTTCTAATTTTATCAAACTTTCAAGATGAATAACAGTTTTTTCATTGAAAAAACCAGCGCGCCCTCTTATTAGAATAAGTGTGTTTTCTTCAAAATAGTCACTTTTTTCTTTTGCTATTTTTTCATTTACAAATACCTGTATGGAACCTGATAAATCCTCTAGAAAAAAGTTAATACGGTTTTCTACACCTAGATTTTTTGGAGTAATAAATTTTTTAATTTTTTTCATAATACCACCTAAATAAATTTGTTCACCAGAATCTATTTTATCACCTCTAATATCGCTTATTTTAGTAGTAAAATATTTTAAAATTTTTTCATATTTAATAAGGGGATGTGTTGAAACATAGGTTCCTAAAACATCATATTCAGCTGATAAAATTTCATTTTCACTTAATTCAGGTATATTTTTAATTTCGGTTATGGGTTTAATATCATCATCAAATAGTGTAGATTGTCCCATTATGACATCTTTTTGATGTTTTTCACCAAATTTCATGGCATCGTCAAGTATTGCAAGTAAATGACCGCGGTTCATTAGTGTAAAATCAAAAGCTCCAGCTTTTATCAAACTTTCAATTGTTTTTGAATTCACAATTCTTAAATTAACTTTTGAGCAAAAATCAAAAAGATCTTTGTATTCACCTTTTTCTTTTCTTTTTGAAACAATTTCTTGAGCTGCCTGAATGCCAACATTTTTTATTGCTGCAAGTCCATAAATAAGTACATTTTTTACAAATTTAAATTCTACATCACATTTATTTATATCAGGCGTTATTATTTTAAAAGATTTATTTTTTAAAATTTCTTTAAAATAAGCACCTAGTTTTTCAATATTATCCATAATGCTAGTAAGTAATGCAGCGGTATATTCTCCTCTATAATGAGTTTTTAAATATGCAGTTTGATAAGCTAAAATTGCATATGCTGCTGCGTGTGATTTATTAAAACCATAAGATGCAAATTGCTCTAGTTTTTCAAAAAGTTCTTCTGCTCTTTCTTCATCAATTCCATTATTTTTTGCTCCTTTGATAAAATCCATTTTAATTTTTAACATTTCACTTTCTTTCTTTTTAGCCATGGCGCGTCTTAAAATATCGGCTTGCGCCATTGTAAAACCGGCTATTTTTACTGCTATTTCCATTACTTGTTCCTGATAAATTGTAATTCCATATGTTTCTTTTAATGTTTCAACCTTTTTCAATTCCGGAAAATCATAATTAATTGGATTTATGCCTTTTTTTCTTTTTATATATTCATCAATCATTTTCATTGGTCCTGGTCTGAATAATGCTATTATCGCTATTAGCTCTTCAAATTTGCTGGGTTGTATCTTTTTAAGTATATCACGCATACCTTCACTTTCTAATTGAAATATACCGGATGTATCACCTTGAGATAAAAGTTTATATACTTCTTTATC
>JAOAAI010000094.1 GCA_026418955.1 Candidatus Goldiibacteriota bacterium
TTTTTTTAAAAGAAAAAAATTAATTAACAATTTTTTAAAAGGTTATTTTAATAATAAAATTAAAAATAAAGATAAAAAAATAATATTTTTTTATCTTTTAATAATTTGCACAGGTTCAATTAATTATAAAAATAAAAAGGGTATAGATTATCTTGAAGAAATTAATAATCTAAATTATTTTTTAAAAAATTATTCAAAAATTTTGTTTTAATTTTTTTTAAAAAAACACTTTATCAAACTACTTATATTTCTTAATCTTTCTATAATAAAATTAAGATTAAATTTGAATTTAATTTAGATTATGCTTAATTCAATCACAAAAATAATATATATTTTTTATAAAATCATTATTTATATTTTTGTTTTTATTTTTTATTATCATAAAATATTCAATATTTAAAATGTCGTTTTCTTTAAATTTTTTATAAAAATCATAATAATCATCTCCATAAAAATAAAAACAAATATTATTTTTATCATAAAATTTTATTAATAAATTATTTTTATCATTAATTTCAAAATATTTTTTTAAATCAAAAATATTAATTTTTTTATTTATAAATAAAGTTTCGTTTTCAAAATCAAATCTTTTTTTAATTAAGATGGCTGAATTTCTTTCTTGAATAATTTCAAATAAATTTTTTGGGTATGAAAAATTTCTTGGTATCACTAATAAATCTATCTTTTTAAAATTTATAGATCCTAAATTTCTTTTATCATAATCTAAATATTTATTAATAATAACATTGTCTGAAATAAGATTATTATCCCATCTATCAAAAGAATAAAGATGAGGATATTTATAAGGAAAAAATAAAACAAAAGCCCTATTAAAATCTTGCGAATGAAAAGATAAGATATTTTTTTCCCAGTTTGATTCTTTCATAGCAAAAGAAGGAAGAATATAATCCAATTCTATAGATCTTAAAAAATTAGTTTTAGCATAAATATGAGTTTCAAAATGAATTTTAATAAAATAGACTGATAAAAAAATATTTATTAAAAAAATAGATAATAAAAAAATTTTTTTTATATTTAAAGAATCAAAATTATATAAATAGATAAAAAAAATTAAAAAAATAGAAAGATAAGAATAATATCTTATTTGAAGATAGTTTAAAGGTAAAAATAGATCAATAATTATAAAAAATAGAAAATAAAATAAAAAAAGAGAAATCAGTAGAATATTTTTTTTATATTTTTTAAAAAAAATAAATAACAAATTAAAAAAATAAATAAAAACTAAAAATTTAAAGAATATATTTAAATTTATTTTTTTAAAGTAATTATATGAAAAAATTTCTAGGCCAAAAAAATTTTTTAAATTAATTGCTAAATTATAACCCAAAACATCAACTTTATGTTGAAGTTTAATAGATTTCATTAATTGATTAAAAAAAATATTTAATTCTAATTTAAAAATAAAATAAATAGAAAAAATGAAAAAAATTAAAAAAATGAAAAAAATTAAATATTTTTTTTCAATATTTTTTTTAATAATTAAAATAATAAAATAAATAAAAATAAAAAAGATTATCGGAATTAATGATAAAAATAAAGAAAAAAAATATATTAAATAAGAAGCTATAATAGATGTTGTTAAAAAAAATAAATCTTCTTTATTTAAATTAAATTTATTTTCAATCAATCTAAAAAGTAATATTAATTTTAAAAATAAGACAAAAACAAAAACTCCAGAATTAAAATGATCTCTTAATATAAGCAAAGAAAAAGATGGTATAAAAATTAATGGAAAAAATAAAAAAAATGATATTTTATTTTTTTTATTTAAAAATAAAAAAAATAAAGATGAAGTTAATAAGCTAAAAATTATAAAACTAAAATCAGTTTTTTCAATAAAACTTAAGGGAATAATTGAATCTAAAAAAGCTATAAAAGAATGTAATCCTCTAGGATAATAAGTTAAAAAATAAAATAGATTATTATTTTTATTTAACAAATCAAAAAAATATGTTTCATTTTGAAGTTTAATTATAAAATTATTATGATTATATAAATCAACAAAAACACCCCAAGAAAAAGGAGAATTTACTTTAAATATTGGATAATTAAAATAAATAGAAAAAAATATTGTTAAAAATAAAGAAAAAATAATTTTTTTAAAAAAAATAATTATTTTTTTCTTATCATTAATAATTAAATTAAATTCATTTTTTAAAGAATTTAATCCTTTTGTAATAAAAAAATATATAAAAAATATTATATTTATTAATAAAAAATTAACTATTGTTCCTGATTTATTATATGGAAAAAATAAATTAACAAAAACAGTAATGGGTACTAAAAGAGTAAAAATCCAAATAAATTTAGAAATAAAAAAGAATGGATTTTTAATTAAACTTTCTTTATTATGAAAAAAAAGATAACTATAAAACAAAAAAAATAAAAAAATAATGATTGTATTTTTTAAATAAAGTTTATTGTAAAAATTTATTAAAAATTCAATTTCCATAATTAATATTTTATTTTTTTAATATAAATATTCTAACAAAAACTAGATTTCATTCAATTTTTTATAAATTATTTCTGTTCTTTTTCGCCACGAATAATTAAAAATGTTTTTATAGATACAACTAATAATTTTTTTCTTATTTTTTAAATCTAAAATTTTTTTCAAAGCTTTATCGAATTCTTTAAGAGTATTATCAAAAACATAAACGCCTTTAAAACCATAACATTCTTTTAAGTCTTTAGTCACCAAAACTAATTTTCCCATAGCTAGTGATTCAAATAGTTTTAACGGAGAAGTATTTTGTGCCACTTTTCCTTTTCTAAAAGGAATCCAAGAATAATTAAAATAAAATAAATATTTAGGCAAATCTTTAAAATTAACTACTCCTAAATAAAAAATGTTTTTTAAATTTTGATTAAGTTCTTTTAGACTTCGATCATAATCCAAACCTAAAAAAACAAAATTAATTTCGGGATGATTTTTAGCTATTTTATTTATCAATTTATAATCTAACCATTTAGCCATTGCACCATGATAACCAATTATTAATTTTTTTTGTTTAACTATTTCTATCAAATCTGATGGAAGTGGGTAATTTTTATTTGAATTAAAAATTCTTAAATCGACCGCATTAGGCAAGTATATAACTTTATCTTTTGAGTAAAATCTTATAAATTCATTGACAAATTCTTCACTAGTACATAAAATCAAATCGGCAATTTTTGAAGTTTTAATAAAATTGTGTCTTTCTTTTAAAAATTGATATGTTTTATTATTTCCACAAATATCTACTGATATCTCATCAACATAATCATAAATAATTCTATGACCCATTTTTTTATATTTTTTTAAATCATGAATAGTATTAATTGCTTGGCCTGAAATAAGATAAAACCATGAATTCTTTAAAAAATAAGGAACAGTTCTAAAATAACGACAAAGATAAAGATTTTTTTTTATTTCTTCAATTTTTTTATATTTAGAATAAACACTTGATGCTTCGAGATATAATAAAAAAATATTTTTTTTACTTGACAATTCATTTGCTAAATATTGAGGTCTTTGAAAAAGGGGATAATAATATTCAATTGAAGGTAGAAATATTATTTTATTCTTTTCAAGGCTTTTTTTTCTTATTAAATTAATATGATAATAATTAAAAACAAACTCTTTAATAATACCAAAAATTGCTCTAATTTTTTTTAAAATAACCATAACATTAAATTAATTAGATATTTTTAAACTTTCTTTTAAAATCTTTAGCCATTTTTTTTCCCAAAATTTTAAGGAAAATTCTCTAACTGTTTCTTTTGCGTTTTTTTGCATTTTTTTATATTTTTTGTCATTATTTACTAAATTTTTAAGTGCCTCAAAAATTTCTTCAGCTGTTGGTTTTATTAATAATCCATTATAATTATTAATAATAATATCTGTTAAACCTCCAACCCAAGTTGCAATTGGTACGCAACCACAACTCATTGCTTCAAGCAAGCTTAAAGAAGTACCTTCGGAATGCAAACTGGGAACAACTACTATTTTTGATTTTTTATATATATCTCTAATTTTTTCAAAAGAAAATTTTTTTACAAATAAATTGTTATAGAATCTCTTTTTAAAAGAATTAATTTTATTAAAAATTCTTTTATCAACTTTTTCTCCACATAAATATATTTTGTAGTTTTTATTTTTAATCAAAAAATTATTTATTGCCTCTAAAAAGATTTCTATACCCCTTGGTTCATATAAACTTCTAGGAAAAAGAATAATATTTTCTTTTTTATCTTTACCAGGTTTAAAATTAAAATAATCAAGATCAACAAAATTTGGAATATATATACATTTCATAAAGGCATAAAAATTTAAGGCTCTTAACCAATTAAGGGTAGCCGTATCAACAGAAACAATAATATTATGATTCATTATTTTTTCAAGATAAAATTTATTATTATCAATCCAATTTTGATAATTACCCGGAAAATCATTATAAAGTCCATGACTTATGCCAATAGAAAAACCCTCTGGATTAAATTTCATTTGATAAGGTGAATAAATACAAAAATTAAAGTTTTCAGTAACTAATCTTTGAATTATTTTAGTTCCTTCATAAAAATGATCGGAATCAATACCTACTCCAATAACAATGTTATCATTAAAGATTGTTTTTTTAAAAAAATTTTTCGAAAATTGAAATACAATTCCTTTTTTATTAATTTTATTCATTAATCTTAGTAAATAAATTATGTATTTTTCATTGCCACCATAAAAATGATTATTTATTTTTTCTTTTAAAAAATTATTTGTAACAATTGGCAAGTAGTGTTCTTTTTTTAACTTTTTTATTTCCTTTTTAATTTTAATCTCAAGAAGAGTATATTGATTATTTCTCTTGGTTTTTTCAAAAAAGATTTTACTATTGTTTTTTAAAAAAAAAGGCAAAAACGCGAAAATTTTATCTCTTAGGTTAAAATAAATCTTTAATAATCTCCAGATTTTTCCACTTTCTATTTTAAAAAGCCTTTCCTTCAAAAAAATAATTTCTTTTTTTAATGAATTGTTTTCAATCTCTATTTTTTTGTAATAATCAATGTTTGTCATTTATTTTCAATAAAAAATAAAACTTTTTGGTAAACCTTTTCTCCATAAGGATTTTTCCAATTTCTTTTTTTATTTAACATTGCTTTAATTCCTTCAAGAAGTTTTTTCTCCTCGTTTCCAACCAAAATATTTGCACCAACTTTTATTGTTTCTGGTCTTTCTGTATTATAACGTAAAGTAAGACATGGAACTTTTAATATACAAGCTTCTTCTTGTAATCCACCAGAATCAGTTAAAATAATCTGAGCATATTTTTCTGTTAAAAGCATTTCCAAATAACCTAATGGATTAATAATTTTTATTTTTTTTTTATCAATATTAATATTGAATTTTTTTAAATTAATTTTTGTTCGTGGATGAATTGGAAAAATAATTGGAATTTTATATATATAAACTAATTTCTCTAAAATTTTAATAATTTTTTCTAATCTTTCTTTATTGTCAACATTTGATGGTCGATGTAAAGTTAAAAGAAAATATTTTGTGTTTTTATATTTTTCAACTAATTTTTTATTTTTTTCAGCAATTTTAATATTTTCAAAAATAGCATCAACAATAGTATTACCAACAACAAAAATTTTATTTTTATCAATTCCTTCATTTATTAATATTTTTTTTTGATTTTTTGTTGGACAAAAAAGAAAATCAGATAAATGATCAGTAATTACTCTATTTATTTCTTCTGGCATTGATCTATCATAACTTCTAAGACCAGCTTCAATATGAGCGATTTTTATTCCTAATTTACTACCAGTTAAAGCTCCAGCTAAAGTTGTATTAGTATCTCCTTGAACAATAACTAAATCAGGTTTTTCTTGAATTAAAATTTTTTCAATTTCAATCATCATTTTTCCTACCATTTCTCCATGATTTTTTGTGTTGTTTAATTTTAGATTATAATTTGATTTGGGAAGATTAAGCTCATTTAAAAAAATTTTATCCATTTCATAAGAATAATGCTGATTTGTATGAATAATAAAAAAATTTCCTTTATTATTTTTTAAATGTCTAATTATTGGAGATAATTTAATTATTTCTGGTCTAGTACCTAAAATAATAGCAATTTTCATATAATTAAAATTTTATTAATTTTAAATATTTATTAGATAAAAATTCCCATTTATTTAAACTAGCAATATTATTTCTTTTATATTTTAATTGATAATTATCTTCATTTAAAGCATTGTTAATTTTTTCTAAAATATTTTTTTCATCATAAAAATAGACATATTTTTTATATTTTTCTAATTCTTTTAATTTAGAAGTTATAACAGGTAATCCAAAGGCAAAATATTCAAAAATCTTTACAGGATTAATTGAATTTGTAAATTTATTTATTTTAAAAGGAATAATACCTGCGTCAAAAGTTTTTAATAAATCACTAATTTTTTCATGTGAAATTTCGCCAAATAATTTTAAATTATGATATTTTTTAGCTAAAAAATTTATTTTTTGATTATTAACTCTTCCTGCTAAATAAAATAAAATATTTTTATTTTTAAAATAAATAAGACATTCTTCTAATTTTTTTTCATCAAACCACCAATTAATTTCTCCTATATAACCAATAATTTTTTTATTTTTTTTATTATTATTTTTTTGATTTTTCATTAAAAAATCTTTACCTAAATGAATAAATTCATTTGAAACTCCATTGTTAATTAAATATATTTTTTTTTCTTTATTAATTTTTTTTATTTTTTCTTTTAATAATTTAGATGTAACAACAACACAATTTGAATTATTAATTATTTTTTTTTCTAAAATATTTATATCTTTTTTATTTTCTTTAAAAATTTCGTGATCATCTAAACAATCATAAATAAAAATATTTTTATTGAAAAAATCAATTAAAAAATGCCAAAAAGGATGGGTAATAATAAATTTAAATTTTTTTATATAATAATCATTAATTAAATTAATTAAAGATTCATAAATTTGATTTTTTCCTTTTATATTTGGTTCTTCTTGATATATAAAATAATTTTTATCAGATGAAAGCTTAACAATATTTAAATCATTTTTTTCATAATAAATATGATAAAAAATATTTTTTTTAAGTCTAGATTTTGGATAAAAATTTGAATCAATATAAAAAACAGGTATTTTTTTAGAAAAATTTTCAGATAAAAATTGCCATCTTTGTTTTCTATAAAAAAAATCAGTTATTCCAAAAACAAATATCGCTTTATCTATTTTTTTAGATTTAGGATTATTAAATTTTATTTTTAACGGAATAATTTTTTCTATAAAATTTCTTATTTTTTTTCTAAAAAATATAGATAACACAAGAAAATTATATCAAATTTTCTCAATACTTACCGCTATATGTCTTTCAATAATTTGGAAGCGCTATTTAAAAAAGATAAATTAATTATATGTAATTTTTTAAATTAAAAAATAAAAAATGTTTAAAAAAATATTTAACTAAAA
>JAOAAI010000143.1 GCA_026418955.1 Candidatus Goldiibacteriota bacterium
GTGCGCATCAGAGCCACCAACAATAGGTAATTTCCAGTAGCTATGATTTATTCTTTTTGCCTTTTCATCAGTAATTTTTCCTGCTATTGCAGGGTTAATAAGTTCAACCGCATCAAAATATACATCTTCATGTGGATGTTCAATTATTTTTTTAAAAGATTTTTCACCGATACTTGTTGTAAGCCAGGATAAAGGATGGGGAACTATGCAAATGCCGCCTTGGCCATGAATGTTTTTAATAGTATCAATGAGATTTGTATATCTTTTTATTCTGTGTTTTAGAAAAAGACCAATAAGATGTCCCCTTGTAGTGCTGACTTCTTCGCCAACAATTACTTGGATTTTATATTTTTTTTTGAGCGCATATTCTTGTGCAATTATCCCACCTTTTATCTGATCGTGATCAGTTATTGCAATAACAGATAGGTCTGTGAATTTTTCGCAGTAATCAACAATTTCTTCTGGGGTGGCAATTGCATCACCAATGGATGAATGAATATGATAGTCAGCTTTACTAAAGCCCTTTTTGATTTTTTCTTTTATATATGGTTTCATTTTAATCCATCCAAATCTTTTTGAAACAATACCACTGGTCTGGGAATTGTAAAATCACTTTTTCTGCTTCATTGAATATTGCCTGAGTTATTATCTGAACATCTTTTTCATAATCACCGCTTAATGTGTAATTAATTATATCAGATGTAACTCCATAAAACCAGTCATTATCTCTCATTAAATAACCAAGAATAATATTTGAGCCATATTTTAAAGCAAGCCGTGCAGCAGCAGATGCAACGTAAGCTTTTTTACCTAGAAAATTTACAAAAACACCTGTTTTATCATTTAAAGGAAGAGGTCTATCCACAAGAACACATAAAGCATCATTATTTTGCAAAGCTTTATAAGCATCTTTTAAATTTTTATTGGGTAAGATAACATTCATTCCATATATTTTTCTTTGCTCCTGAACAAATTTTGAATATCCACCACCTAAATCATCAACAATTGCCCATACTTTGCAAAAAGAAGCAAAATTTCCTGCGGCAGTGATTCCGGCAATATCCCAGTTTGAAAAATGAAGTGTAGCAATTATAAGTCCTTTTCCATTTTCTCTGGCTTTTTTTATAATTTCAATACCTCTACCACCACTTATTTGCGGAACGGATTTTATCTCTTTTATCATTTTATTAATATATAGAAATTCTACACAAAACATACCATAGTTATAAAAATTTTTAGACATAATATCTTTTATATCTTTATCAGATGGAATTTTACCGTTTTTAACAGTTAATATATGTTTATAATTTTCATATATGTTTTTTCTTTTAGATGGTAGGAAAAAGAAAATTAGACGGGTTAGGTTACCTGAGATAAAATGTAAAAATTTAAGTGGAAAAAAAGAAATAAACCAAGATAAGATTTTAAGTATGTAATACATTTATAGCGCACCTGTGTTTTTTCTACCTGACATTACTGATTCATATATTTTATAATAATAACTGATATTCTTTTTTGCAATTTTCTCCCATGTGTGATTTCTGGCTTTGATAAGACCTTTATTTCCGAGTTCTTTTCTTAAATTTTTATCTTTTATTAGCAATTCAAGTTTTTCTGTAAGATCATGAACATCTCGTGGTATTGCTAAAAGTCCATTTTCAAGATTAGCAACAACATCATTATAACCACTTATATTAAAAGCAACAACAGGAATACCGCTTGCCATAGCTTCTAATAAAACGATTCCAAAACTCTCACCAAATAAAGCAGGAGAACAGTATATATCAGCAGTTGAATAATAATAAGGCAATTCTTTTATTGAGACATATCCTTCAAAGAAAACATCTTTTAATTTATTTTTTTTAACAAAATTTTGATGCTCGTTAAGCAAAGGCCCTTTTCCTACAATTATTAATCTTATATTGGGAAATTTTTCTTTTAAATTCGCATATGCTTTTAAAAGATATATAAGCCCTTTTCTTTTTTCTATTCTACCTGTGAAAAGTATATTGATTTTATCATCGTCAAATTTTTTTATTTTTGGATTTTTTGGATTAAAGCGTGTAGTATCAACGCCATTTGGTATTATTTCTACTTCTCCGCGAAAATATTTAGTGATGCTTGAACGAGCAGAAGGTGATACAGCGATTTTGCCGTGGAGTTTATCCCAGAGCGGGCTTAAAAAATTCGTACTGATTCTGTAGAAAAAATTAGAATCAAAATTAGCATGGAATGTTCCTATGTTTATTGCTTTTGAATTTTTAATTATGGAATGAGATAAAAATGGTACAAATGGTTCCTGAAAATGAATTATATCAAAATTATATTTATCAAGTATTTCTTTTATTTTATTTTTTTTGGCTACAAGGACAATCTGACCTGTTGAACCATTTATGATAAAAGGAAGATTTTTACCTATTCTTATTACATCATCTTCATCTTTTGGGGAAATTCCATTTGATGCGCCGGTTATCACTTTTGTAAAAAAACCCATTTTTTTGTATTCTTTTTTTAGGTGATAAACATATTCTTGTACCCCACCTGGCAGAGGATAATAATATGGTGTAACTAAAGCTATTTTTCTAATTATTGATTTCATTTTTATTACCTTTTTAATCAACAAAAAATTGTTGTAACATACACCATTGCTGATAATATTGTGAAACAAGCCATTCCATTTTATTTATCATTTTTTTTGTTAAATTTATTGTATTTTGTTCTGTTTTTTCAAGCTTTTCAGTATTTAAAAACTCATTATCCATAAATGGGATAAATTTTTCGGGATTTTTATTATCTCTTAACATAGCACCCATAATAAGATACGAACCTGTCATTAATGCAAGATTTGCAGGCCCTGCTGGTATATAAGCTTTTTTTCCAAAAAATTCCAAAACAAATCCTTTTTTATTTAAATCTCTGTCAGCAAGAAGCACGAGACATTCATTGTTTCTTAAAACTTTTATCATTGATTTTATATCATCCGCATCTATTACTTTCATCTGCCATTGTTCTCTTGTTTCTCTAAACCATTTATAAAGACCATATGATAATTTTTCAACTACTACATTAATCTTTCCTGGTATTCTATGAGACAGATAACATCCACCAAAGTCCCAATTGCCAATATGCATTGAAAATATTATGAGTGGATGTTTACCTATAATATTTATTACTTTTGCCATATTATTTTCAAATTTATCATCAGAGCAGATATTCTTTAAGAGTTTTTCTTTTTTTGTAAATAAATCAAAGTAATAACGGCTGTAATTTTTATAAACATCAAGAGCAGATTTATTTATATTGATATTTTGAGTAATAACTGATAAATTTTTTTTTAAAATTTTTTTTCTTGTTTTGGAAAATAAAAATAAAACAATTGAAAAGAATTCAAAAATATAATATCCTAATTTACGTGGAATATTTTTCAAAATAAACTCTACAAATTTTAAAAAAAAATACATTTTATTTTTTAATTCATTTTCCTCTTATAAAATCTTCAACCATTTTTTTTGCAACTGAATCAGGATATTGTTTTGGAGGAGTTTTCATGAAGTATGCACATGGCCCTTCAAGTACACCACCTATTCCGCGGTCTTTTGCTATTTTTGCGCAACGAATAGCATCTATTATTACACCAGCAGAGTTTGGCGAATCCCAGACTTCTAGTTTACATTCAAGGTTAAGTGGAGCTTCTCCGAAATTAGAACCTTCTATTCTTATATAACACCATTTTCTGTCTTTGAGCCATGGTATATAATCACTAGGTCCAACATGGACATCTTCTTCAGGATTTATTGGATTACCAATCTGAGATAGAACAGCATTTGTTTTTGAAATCTTTTTTGAATGCAATCTTTCACGCTCTAACATATTCATAAAATCCATATTTCCGCCAAAGTTTATTTGGTAGGTTCTATAAATTTTACAGCCGCGGTCAGCAAATAATTTGGTTAAAAC
>JAOAAI010000215.1 GCA_026418955.1 Candidatus Goldiibacteriota bacterium
GTATATAAGTCTATTTTTGAAATGATAAAGTCTGGATATAAGCCTATAAAAAAAATTATAAAAATAATTGGTAAAACATATAACCATTCAATTAATGTTAGGTCATTTAATTGTAAAAAATTATTTTTATTTATTTTACCAAAAAATATTTTTTCAGAAAGAATTAACATATATACTGCTCCTATTATAATTCCTATAATTGCTAGCAATGCAAGAGTTTTATGTGTTTTAAATGTTCCTGTTATTGTAAGTATTTCTCCTACAAAACCGTTTGTTGTTGGGAAACCGATAGATGAGAGAAGTATTATTATAAAAAAAGTTGAGTAAAATGGCATTACTTTAAATATTCCCCCATAATCATATATTAATCTTGTGTGTGTTCTTTCATAAATTATTCCGACAGCTAAAAATAATGCTCCAGTTGAAATTCCATGATTTATCATTTGTAATATAGCTCCATTTATAGCAGTATGATTTAAAGAAAAAATACCTAAAGTTACAAGCCCCATATGACTTATTGAAGAATAAGCTATTAATTTTTTTATATCTGTTTGTAACCATGCCATAAGTCCAGCGTATATTATTGCAATTGTTGATATTAAGGAGATGAAATATGAGTATTTATATGAAAGATCTGGAAAAGTTGGCAATAAGAATCTTAAAAAACCATAACCTCCCATTTTTAATAAAATACCTGCTAGAATCACACTTGCTCCAGTTGGTGCTTCTACATGAGCATCAGGCAGCCATGTGTGAAAAGGTATTAGAGGAGTTTTGACCGCAAATGCAATAAAAAATGAAATAAAAACAAATATCCTAATATTTCCTGAAAGTGTATTTTTGGAGTATTCAATTATTTCAAAACTCGGATTTCCATTTGCCTTAAGATTAAAATATATTACTATTATACCTATTAAAAAAAGTATACTTGCTGACATTGTATATATGAAGAATTTTAGCGAGGCATAAACCCTATTATCTCCTCCCCATATTCCTATAATGAAATACATTGGGATAAGTATCATTTCCCAAAAAATGTAAAACATTAAAGCATCTATAGATATAAAAACTCCTATCATTGAAAAATGTAGAATTGTAAGCCAAAAGTAATATTTTTTTATTTTGTATTTAATATTTGAATATGAAGAAAGAATTACAATTGGCATTAGAAAGTTTGTAAGTAAAAGCATAACTATGCTAAGATTATCTGCAAAAAGATGTAAATTTATGTTGATAAATGGTAGCCACACATATTTTTCTTCATAAACATTTTGAGTATTATTTAGTATGAGTTTTATAGTTATTAAAAACAAAAGTATTGAGGATATTAGAGAGATAAATTTAATCAAACTTTCTCTTTTGATTATTAGAATTAGTATTGCTGTAATTACAGGAATAAAAAGCATTGTAGTTAAAATTTGCATTTTATTTTACTCCTTTAATAAAAATAAATATTATAAATGCGGACAATGTTAATAATAAGTATGTAACATAAAAATGTGTATTTGAATTTTCCATCTTTGAAGTTTTTTTTGAAATTGAAATAAACAAAGAACCTAATCCTTCTATTAATATGTTGTCAATTAATTTTCTGTCTATATATTTGAAAACTAGATATGCAAATTTAGTTAATGGCTTTATTATAAGTTTTTCATACATTTCATCAACATAAAATTTATTATATACCAAGTTAGATAGAATTTTAAGTTTTATGTTTAAATTTTTTGTGTATATTAGATAAGATGATACAACACCAAAACTCATAAAAAAAATAGGAGCATATTTTATTAAATGTGGCAAATCTATATCATATTTTTTAGTTTCTAAAAATTCAAAAAAATTTTTCCCGAAATATCCACTTGTAAGTGAGAATAAGGCAAGAATATATAAAGGAAAAATCATGATTTTATCAGGTTTATGGTGTAAATGAATATGTTTATTGTTTTTTTTAATAAATACTATAACAAACATTCTTGTCATATAGAAGGCTGTCAAAAAAACTACAATTAATGAAATAAACCATACTGTTTTATTACCAGAAAGATATATATATTCAATTATTAAATCTTTACTATAATATCCACTGGTATAAGGAAAACCTATTATTGCAAGTGAACCTATGAGGGTTATATAAAATATATTTTTTAAGTTATTTTTTAAATCACCCATTTTAAATATATCTTGTACTCCTCCAAGTGAATGTATTATTGCACCAGCAGAAAGAAACAATAATGCTTTAAAGAATGCATGAGTTGTAAGATGGAACATACTAGCTTGATAATTTCCTGAAGCTAGTCCCATAAACATATATCCAAGCTGACTAATAGTAGAATAGGCTAATATCTTTTTTATATCTTTTTGTCCTATTGCAATAATTGCTGAAATGAGTGAAGTAATAGCTGATACCCATATAATTATATTCATAATTAATGTAGAATAGCTATATAAAACAAAAAGTCTGGCTATTAAATATATTCCTGCTGTAACCATAGTAGCTGCGTGGATTAATGCTGATACAGGAGTTGGTCCTGCCATAGCATCTGGGAGCCAAACGTATAATGGGAATTGAGCTGATTTTCCACATGCTGCTAAAAATAAAAAAAATGTTATTAGAAAAACTGAAGGGATACCAAGAATTGTAGAATTAATCAAATATGAAATATTCCTATTTAATTCTATATATGATAATTCATAAATTCCTGCACTTGAAAGCAAGAAATAACAGATAACAATTGCTGCTATAAAAAAAGCATCTCCAATTCTATTTACAATAAATGCTTTTTTAGCCGCTTTTGAGTTTTCTATATTTTCATACCAAAATCCTATTAACAAATATGAACACAAACCTACCCCCTCCCAACCAAAAAAAGTTATTATTAAATTATCACTAAGCACAAGAAGCAGCATGAAAAATATGAACAAATTAAGATAAGAAAAAAAGCGTTTAAAGTCTTTATCTTTTCTCATATAGGAAATAGAATATACATGAATTAAAAAACCTATTCCTGTTACTATTAATGTCATTATTGCGGATAAAGAGTCAAGATATAATTTTATTGGAATTTTTATAAAATCTTGATTTATCCACCAAAATATTGTTTGATTAATGAAGCTTTTTCCTTCTTTTTTTAGGATGATTGTGTTTAATATTGAAAAAACAAAAGATAATAGTACAGATAAAGAAGCTATTAGCGATGATAATTTATTATTTATACATCTTGAAAATAAAAAATTTATAATAAATCCAATAAGTGGAGGTATTATAATTAAAAAAAGATATAAACCCTCGTTATTCATTTAAATATCTCCTTTATTTTATTTAAAATATCGGAATCAACAGTATTTTCAATTTTTGATACAGTAATTAAAATTGCAAGTCCAATACCTACTTCTGCTGCTGCAATGGTGATTGTTATCATAAATAGAATAAGAAGATCATAATTTAAAGTTTTATATAGAGTTCTAATAAGAGCTATATTTAAAGCATTTAATGATAGCTCTATAGAGATAAACATCATTAAAATATTTGATGACTTAAAGAAATTTATTAAAGATAGAGAAAATATCAAAGCACAAAAAATATATACTAAATCCATTAGTTCTCCTTTTTTAAATAGTTAACTGTCCCTATTATTGCTGCAATAAGCATTAATGATATAATTTCAACTAGTATAAAATTTTTATTGAAAATTATATCTGTAAGCGTTAAGTAATTTATATTATTGTTTTGAGTTATAATATCATTTAATTTTATATGTTTGAATATTATAAAAATTAAAGCTGAAAAGATAATTGAAATTAGAAATGGTAGAAATCTTTTTGATAATTTTTGTTTGTAAACAGTAGGTTGAATTATCTTAATTGAGATTAAAAATAATATTATAATTGCTCCAGTATATGTTATCAAATATAAAATTGCTAAAAATTTAAATCCCATTAAAGCAAAAATTGTTGCAGAAAATAAAAATATTAAAAATGTATATGCTACTATTGTTATTATATTTTTAGAAAATAAAATCAAAATTTGAATGATTAAAATGATTGAAAGTATAATTAGAACTAATAATTCAATAATTTCATTCATATTTTTCCCTTCTAAATATTAAGGAATTTGATGCTCCTAATTCTGAAATTTTCTCATTTTCTAAATTTAAAAATAATTCTTTTTTTGTATAAAATAAACCACCTAACGATTTGTTTAAAAATCTATTATATGATCCACCTTCAAAAATGCCTTTATCCATACTTATTGCATCTTCCGGACATGCTTCAACGCATAAACCACACATTACACATTTTGATAGATCTATATTGAATATTTTTGGGGCCTTTTCAATTATTGATTCTACTTCTTCTGCTTCAATATAAATACATTTTGCAGGACATATTGTTGAGCATAACATACATGCTACGCACTTAGGAGTTCCATCATGTCTTAATTTAATTCTATGATTTGATTTTAATTTTGCTACACCTAAAACAGGTATTTTTTCTTCAGGATATCTTATTGTGATTATTTTTTTGTTAGTAAACATTTTAAAAAGATTTGAAAAAAAGTGTTTGAAAGTTATCACAAAACCTTTTAATACTTCAATTATGTATATTTTTTCAATAAAGTTTAAATCTTTTATTTTTATATATTTTGTTCTTATCATTAAATTATCCTTATTAAAATTGCAGTAAAAATAATATTAGCTATTGATAGAGGTAAAATATACTCCCAAGAAAGCCTAAGTATCTGATCAAATCTAAAACGTGGTAAAGTCCATCTAGTAAATATTATTATGAATGAAACTAAAAAAACTTTTATGATAAATGAGATTAGTTCAAGTAAATAAACTATTTTACTATCTATTTCTAAAACAAAATTAAATATTTTAAAACCATAATCTTTTAAAAAAGGAACATTCCAACCACCAAGAAAAAAGATTGTTATTAGCATAGAGAAAAATATTATTTCGATATATTCTGCAAACATAAATGCTCCAAATCTCATAGAACTATATTCAGTGAAATAACCTATTATTTCACTTTCCCCTTCCACCACGTCGAAAGGAATTCTTTTGTTTTCACATAATGCAGCTGTAAAAAAGAAAATAAAAGCAAAAGGCTGAAGAATTATTCCCCAATTAGGTATAATTCCAAAAAACATATCTGATTGCTTTTCAACTAGATCATGTAATGTAGAAGGTGTATATATTAAGATTATAGGTAATAAAGAAATTAAAGTAATTACTTCGTATGATATTAATTGAGCTATTGCCCTCATAGAACCGAGTATTCCCCATGAATTTGCTGAAAAAACCCCACCCATAAAAACTCCATATATAGCAAGTGATGATAATGCTATTATCAAAAAAATAGCAATATCAGTCTCTATCAATATTAATTTTATTTTATGATCTAATATTTGGATATAGTTTCCGAATGGAATGAAAGCAAAAACTATAAGAGATGAAAATACAGTAATTATTGGAGCCAGACTAAACATAAATTTATTAGCATTTTTAGGTATAAAATCTTCTTTCATTATAATTTTAATTCCATCTGCAATTGGATGAAAAAGTCCCCATAATCTAAATTTCCATATATTTGCTTTTTCTGGTCCAACTCTATCTTGTATTAAAGCACTTATTTTCCTTTCTAATATAGTTAGTAGGGCTGCAAATGAAAAAATACCAAAATAAAGAATAAACATTTTTATAATAAATTCAATTATAACTTGATAATTTAATAAAAAATAGTTTTTTAATTCTCCTAAATTTTTTAATATTAATTCTTTTATGTATTCATTCATAATTAATTATTTGTTTCCTCTGTTTTAAAGATAAAATCTCTTTTTATACTGTCTTTTAATTTTTCTTTATCTTCAATATATATAGATGAGAGACTCATAACTTTTTTAATAAAAGAATAAAGATCTATTTTATCAACTCCTTTAACTGAAATTTTTGTTTCTCTTAGATAACCTTGCCAATTTATAAAGCTTCCTTCATTTTCAAAATATGTAGGTATTGCAATTACATTTGAATACTCGTCTAATTCCTTATAGGATATTACAACTGATTTATCAGGAGGTATTTTTAAAGTTTTTATTTCTTTTTCAAATCCTATTACAATATCAAAATCATAATTTTTAAATTCTTTTAATTTATATCTTTCAGCTATTTTTTCAACTCCATATGAATTTGGAGATGAATCCGAATTTATTAAAATTGAATCTATTATTTTTCTTTCATTTATCTTGAAAAATGTTATATAATTAGTTTCTAAAAGTTTTGTTCCTAAATAATATAGAGAAATATTATCTTCTAATGAAAGATAATTTGATAAAATTATACAAATTTTCATTTTTGAATCTATTAATTCAGAAAAAAATCTTGCATACTTTAAAAAAACATCATTTTTTTCAATTTCTTTATTAAACAATTTATATTTAGCTGAATTGTTTGTTTCATAATATGAAAATCTACCAAAATCACATATCCAGGTATTGGTATAAATATTTGGATCGGGAAGAATACGGTATATTTTATTTTCGGCTTCATCAAACTGAACTTTAATTTTACACCCAGTTGCACAATGAAGACATATTGAATTTATTGTTTTTAGAAAATAAACTCTTTTTTTAAATCTAAAGTCTTTGGAAGTAAGAGCGCCCACAGGACAAATATCCACTATATTAAGTGAATAATTATTGTTAACAGTAGTGTTTGGTTTTATATCTATAAAAGAGTTATCTCCTCTTGAGTTTATAAAAAGTTCATTTGTTTTTGTAATTTCTTGTAAAAATCTTATACATCTTGTGCAAAGAATACATCTTTCATTATCAAGAATTATTTTTCCCAAATCAACTCTCTTTGTTTTTTTTAATTTATCTTCATAATTTATTCTGCTTTTTCTAAGTCCGTAGTTCATATAATATTCTTGTAAATAACATTCTCCAACCTGATCGCATATAGGACAGTCAAGTGGGTGATTAATTAAAAGAAATTCTAGAACATCTTGCCTTGCTTTTTTAACTTTTTCAGATTCTGCATATATAACCATTCCATCTGTTACTTCAGTAGCACATGCAATTTGTAATTTTGGATTTTTCTCGATTTCAACAAGACATATTCTACAATTGCCGGCAATAGGCAATGCTGGATGGTAACAGTATCTTGGAATGTATATAGAATTTCTTTGAGCAACTTCCAGGATATTTTCTCCTTTATTAGCTGTTACTTCTTTACCATTTATTACTAACTTTATTTTTGACATATTTTACAATTACCTCTTATATGTTCTTCAAATTCTGTTTTAAACTTGTTTATGAAACTAATAACAGGCATAGCTAAAGCATCTGCAAAAGTGCAAATTGTTTTACCTATCATGTTGTTAGCAATATCCATGGCAAGTTGTATGTCATTAATGTTTGCTGTTGCATTTTTTATTTTTTTAATTATAGTTTTAAGCCATCCTGAACCTTCTCTACATGGACTACATTGTCCACATGACTCATGGTGATAAAAGTTTACTATAACTTCTAGTAAATCTACCATACAGTAGTTTTTTGATATTATTATCATACCTCCTGAACCAAGCATTGTTCCTGCTTGAGCAAGGGACTCATAATCTAGATTTACTTTCATAGCTTCCTCAGCAGTCAAAATTGGAACTGAAGTACCACCGACTATTACAGCTTTAAGTTCTTCTCCATCTATCATGCCTCCTAATTCTTCCTCAAAAAATTTTCTGAAAGGTTTTCCCAGTTCAATTTCATATACTCCAGGTTTTTTTACAGGACCGCTTACTGAAAATAACTTTGTTCCTGTACTTTTTAATGTTCCAATGTTTGCGTATTTTTCACCACCCATAAGTATTATATATGGTACACAAGCTAATGTTTCAACGTTGTTTATTACAGTTGGACAACCAAATAAGCCTTTGTTTGCCGGGAAAGGAGGTTTTATTCTTGGTTTTCCTTGTTTGCCTTCTATAGATTCAATAAGAGCGGTTTCTTCACCACATATATATGCACCTGCACCTCTTATTATTGTTATATCAAAGTCGAAGTTAGAATTAAGAATGTTATTTCCTAAAAATCCTAATTTTTTAGCTTCATATATTACTTTTTCTAATATTCTAGTTTCTTTTATAAATTCTCCTCTTACGTATATATATCCTTTTGTTGCTCCTATAGCA
>JAOAAI010000217.1 GCA_026418955.1 Candidatus Goldiibacteriota bacterium
TATAACAATCTAATTTACAATAATTACTTCAATAATTCGCAAAACTTCCTTATTGAAGATTCATCAAATTTTTGGAATACAACAAAAACACCAGAAAAAAATATTATAGGAGGACAATATATAGCAGGTAATTACTGGGCAACTCCGGATGGAAATGGATTTTCAGAAAATATTACAAAATGTAATCCAGGAACAGATGGAATATGTAAAAACAGATATGAATTAGATTCCGATAATATAGATTATCATCCATTAACTGCAATTAATTTAAAAATATCAAATATAACATATTCACCATTATATCCTTATACTTCAGATGAAATTACCATCAGTGCAGATATATCAAGTACTTCAATTACAGGAAAGATAAAAATCAATATTTATGATGGAAATAATTTAATCTATACTATAGATTCATATTCAATATCATCTGGTCAAACAAAAACATTATCATTTATTTTAAAGAATCCATTTTCTGGTATTCATAATATTAAAATTGTAATAGACGCAAATAATACATATCCAGAAATAAATGAAGATGATAATATATTATCAACTGAAATATATGTTAGATCAAAATATGTACCATCTTCATCAACATTTTATTCGATATCTTCAGATTATAGCGGTGGGTCAGCAGCAACAAATAGAATATCTGAAGGTCAATCTATAAGTTATAATTTTTCATTACCAAAATTAGATATCCAAGAAATTATATTAACATTTACAAACTCTGTTTCAGGAATTTCTATAAAAGTTAATCAAATACAAGAACCACCAACAGGAATTATTAGTCCTTCTGGAGAATTATATGCCTTTATTACAGTTGATAAAACAAATTTCAGAGATGAAGACATATCATCTACAACAATTAAGTTCAGAGTTCCTATTTCATGGATAAATGAAAATAATATTAATGAATCTTCAATAGTATTATATAAATATGAAAATAATAAATGGATACAATTACAAACATCTTTAATTTCAAGAGATGGTAATTATTTATATTTCAGTGCAATTTCTCAAGGATTATCATTATATTCAATAGTAGGACAAGTAAAAACAACTAGTCAATCACCAGTAGCAGAAGAAAAACCATCTACAAAACCAACTACATCAGAAAAACCAATAGATTATATATGGATTATTGCATTAAGTATTATAGTTATTTTAATAATTTTACTAACAGTTGTTTTATTTAATAAATATAAACAAGTTAAATAAGAAAAATATTATTAAAAATAAATAATAGCTAAATTTAAATTTTATTACACTTATAAAAATCATATGAATATCAATTATTTTATAACAATAATAGTATTATTATTTTTATTTAGTTGTTTATTTAATATTGGAAGTGTAACCGGATATTTTGTATATCTCGGGGAAGGAAAATGTGATTGTAATTCTTGTTCAGATTGTATAGATGCATTAAATGATCCTAATTGTAATATTGTTTATTTAACAAATGATATTATAGATTATTCTGAAACCTGTATAAATAATCCAGAAAACTTTAGTAATAAAATATTTGATTGTAGAGGAAATTTAATAGATGGCAGTTTTGCACTTGAAAGCAGTGGCATATACTTAGAAAATAAAACAAATGCTACAATTAAAAATTGCTCTATTAAAAATTTTTATTTTGCTGGAATTCTTTTAAACAATACAAATTTATCTAATATAATTTTTAATAATATATCAGATAATGGTATTCATATTCCTGGAAGAGGTTATAGTATATCTATTTTTAATTCTTCACATAATATTATTGAAAATAACTATATTTATAATACAACTGATGCTGGAATTATTAATACTTTATCATCAAATAATAATATTATTGCTAATAATAATATATCTTATTCTGGTGATTTTGGTATATATATAGG
>JAOAAI010000223.1 GCA_026418955.1 Candidatus Goldiibacteriota bacterium
GGTCTATACCATGGAATCATCCTTTATATATTGGTAGGCTTGGAATGCATGGAACAAAATATGCCAATTATTCAGTCCAGGAGTCAGATTTGCTGATTGCTATAGGCGCTCGTTTTGATGATAGAGTAACAGGAGATGTGAAAACATTTGCTCCGCATGCAGATATTATACATATTGATATTGATTCTGCATCTATTGGTAAAATAATCAAAGTGGATGTACCAATTGTAGGTGACGCAAAAAGAATAGTTAAAGAAATTGTTGACTTGGTAAAGAAAAAAGAGCATAAAGAATGGCTAGAAAAAATAAATAAATGGAAACAGGATTTTCCACTTACATACAATAATGATGGTGATGTCATAAAACCACAGTATGTGATTGAAAAGATACATGAAGTGACAAAGGGAGAAGCAATAATTACAACTGAAGTTGGTCAGAATCAAATGTGGGCAGCTCAATTTTATAAAGTTTCAAAACCTAGAACATTTATTACATCAGGTGGTCTTGGAACTATGGGTTATGGTTTTCCTGCAGCAATTGGTGCTCAGGTAGGTAATCCAGGAAAGATTGTTTTTGATATTGCAGGAGATGGGTCTATACAGATGAATATTCAGGAATTGGCAACAGCAGTTAAATACAATTTACCTGTAAAAGTTGCAATTTTGAATAATGGTTATCTTGGTATGGTTAGGCAGTGGCAGGAATTATTTTTTGGTAAGAGATATTCGCACACTTGTATAGAAGGAAGCGTTGATTTTGTAAAACTTGCCGAAGCATATGGTGCAAAGGGTTTAAGAGCTACAAAAAAGAATGAAGTGGAAGAGGTATTGAAAGAAGCGCTTTCATATAATGGCCCAGTATTGATTGATTTTTGTGTAGCAAAAGAAGAAAATGTATGGCCTATGGTGCCAGCTGGTGCATCGCTTAATAATATGCTAGAAGGAGAACTAGCTTAAAATATTTTAATTAAGGAGAGATCAAATGAGTGATAAAAGAAAAATTATAGGTGTTATTGTTGAAAATCAACCTGGAGTTCTTGCTCGTATTGCAGGGCTTTTCTCAAGTAGAAATTTCAATATTGAATCACTAGCGGTTGGTGAAACAGAAGACCCAACTACATCTAGAATGACAATTGTTGCTCGTGGAGATGAAATAGTTTTAGAACAGATAGAGAAACAACTCAACAAACTTATTGATGTTATAAAAGTTATCGACATGACAGAAGAGGATTATGTTGAAAGAGAACTTGCGCTAATCAAAATAAATACAAATGGAAAAGATAAAACAGATATAATGCATTATATTAATATTTTTAAAGGCAAAGTTATGGATACTTCCCATGATACAATTATGGTGGAGATAACAGGAAATGACGAGAGAATAAATTCATTTTTAGATATTATAAAGGGTTTTGGTATAAAAGAAATGGTCAGGACAGGTCCTATTGCTTTAATCAGAGAGAAAAAGAAAAGAGATTAAATTTGATGAATCGGAGGTTAAAAATGGCAAAAATTTATTATGACAAAGATGCAAATCTAAATGTTTTAAAAGGAAGAACAGTTGGAATTGTTGGTTATGGTTCCCAAGGGCATGCACATGCACAAAATTTAAGAGATAGTGGTGTCAATGTGATTGTTGGAGAACTTGAAGGAACAAAGAATTATGAAAATGCAAAGGCAGCTGGTTTTAAAGTGATGTCTGCCGCTGATGTAGCAAAAGAGGCAGATATAATTATGATTTTAATACCAGATCCTATACAACCAATGGTTTATGAACAATCTATAAAAGATGGTTTAAAAGCTGGAAAAGTTCTTGCATTTGCTCATGGTTTTAATATTCATTTTGGTCAAATAATACCGCCTAAAAATATTGATGTGATAATGGTTGCACCAAAAGGACCAGGACATATGGTGAGACGACAGTATGAAGAAGGTAAAGGTGTTCCTTCGTTAATTGCTGTTTATCAGGATGCATCTAACAGGGCAAAAGATATAGCACTTGCTTACGCAAAGGGACTAGGTGCTACCAGAGCAGGTGTTATAGAAACATCTTTCAGAGAAGAAACAGAAACAGATCTTTTTGGTGAACAAGCTGTATTGTGCGGTGGTTTAACATCCCTTATAAAAGCTGGATTTGAAGTACTTGTAGAGGCTGGTTATCAACCTGAGATGGCTTATTTTGAATGTTTACATGAATGTAAACTTATAATGGATTTAATTTATGAAAAGGGTATTGCAGGGATGCGTGAATCTATAAGTGAAACGGCAAAATATGGTGATGTGACACGTGGCCCAAGAATTATAACCCCCGAAACTAAATTTGAAATGAAAAGGATATTAAGAGAAATTCAAACAGGTCAGTTTGCCAGGGAATGGATTTTGGAAAATAAAGCTAATAAACCTGTGTATAATGCGTTATTAAAAGAAGATGCTGGTCATTTTATTGAAACAATAGGTAGGGAAATAAGAAAATTGATGCCTTGGATAGGAAGCAAGGATGAAAATAGTAGTAAATTTGTTAAAGAAAAGAATATAGAGAAAAATATAGAAAAAAAAACAAGGAAGATAAAAAGCAGGAAAAGATAAATTAGTTGTTTTTAAAACGTTCTTAAATAGCTTAATTAGTAAAAACTATTTTAGAATTAATGAATTTATATAAAAATATTTTTGAACAATACTTAACAGAAGGTGGTAATATATATGAAACAATCGTCTGATAAAGTTTTTATTTTTGACACAACTCTGCGTGATGGTGAGCAAGTGCCAGGAGCTGCACTCACAAAAAATGAAAAAATAGAAATAGCAAAACAACTTGAAGCACTCGGTGTTGATATAATAGAAGCAGGGTTTCCTATATCGTCACCAGGTGATTTACAGGCAGTTAAAGAAATATCAAAAATTATAAAAAAATCAATAATTGCAGGACTTGCAAGGGCTGTAAGAAAAGATATTGATGCATGTGCAGAAGCAATTAAACCTGCAAAAAGAGGTAGAATTCATACTTTTATTGGTACTTCTGATATACATGTGAAATACATAACAAATACTACGCGTGAGGATGTTTTAAAAAGAGCTATTGATGCTGTGACCTATGCCTGTAAGTTTTGTGATGATGTAGAATTTTCAGCTATGGATGCTGCAAGGACAGATTTTGACTATCTATGCAAGGTTGTAGAATCAGTTATTAAGGCAGGTGCAAAAACAGTAAATATTCCTGATTCTGTTGGTTATTCTACACCAGAAGAATTTGGCAACCTAATAAAAAGATTATTAAATACTGTTCCTAATATTAATAAAGCGATTGTTGCAGTTCATTGTCATAATGATCTTGGGATGGCTACTGCGAATTCGCTTTCTGCAATTTTAAATGGAGCAAGGCAAGTTGAATGTACAATTAATGGTTTAGGAGAAAGAGCAGGAAATGCATCACTGGAAGAGATTGTTATGACTTTAAAAGTTAGAAATGATATTTATAAAGTTGATACAAACATAAAAACAGAAGAAATTTATAAAACATCTCGTCTTGTTTCAAGGCTTACTGGTATGCCTGTACAACCAAATAAAGCAATAGTTGGTGCCAATGCTTTTGCTCATGCTTCTGGTATACATCAAGATGCAATTTTGAAAAAAGAAACTACCTTTGGCATAATGACTCCAAAATCAATAGGTGTCCCAGGTCATGAAATTGTTTTAACAAGCCGTTCTGGCAGACATGCATTGAAGCACAGGCTTTCTTATCTTGGTTACAAAGTATCTGATAAAGAGTTAAATGATATTTATATAAAATTTCTTGAAATTGCAGATAAGAAAAAAGAGGTATTTGATGAAGATTTGATATCCATAATGCAAGGCAAAGGTCAGAAAGGAAAAGAGATTTATCAGCTTGATTATTTTTATGTAGCAACAGGTAATAAAGTTTTACCCACAGCAACTGTTGCAGTAAAAAAAGGTGAAAAAATATTTAAAGATGCAATGACAGGCGATGGACCTGTGGATGCTATTTATAAGACAATAAATAAAATATTAAATGTGGAACCAAAACTTACAGATTTTCAAATAAAAGCTATAACAAAGGGACAGGAAGCCCAAGGTGAGGTCACAGTTCGTGTTGCAAAGGGAGACAAAGAAGTAACGGGACGCGGTATTTCAACCGATATATTGGAGGCAAGTGCAAAAGCATATCTAGATGCAATATCAAAACTAGAAAGTATTAAAAAGAAAAATAGGTAGGATAATTAATAAACGGAGGAAGTTCATGGCGATGACAATTGCTGAAAAGATACTTGCTGTGAAATCAAAAAGAAAAAAAGTAGAACCAGGTGAATTAATAATAGCAGATGTTGATATGATTTTGGCAAATGATATAACAGCACCACTCGCTATTAAGGAATTTAAAGCAATAGGTGCAAAAAAAGTATTTGATAGAAGAAAAATTGCTTTAATACCAGACCATTTCACTCCTAATAAAGATATTAAATCAGCAGAGCAGGCAAAAATTTTAAGGGATTTTGCAAGAGAACAAAAAATTATTCATTACTATGATCAGGGAGAGGTTGGTATTGAGCATGTTTTATTGCCAGAGAAGGGAATCGTGGTTCCAGGTGATCTTGTAATAGGTGCTGATTCACATACATGCACTTATGGTGCTTTAGGTGCATTTGCAACAGGTGTAGGGTCTACTGACGTTGCATTTGCAATGTTAACTGGTAAAGCATGGTTTAAAGTTCCTTCAACTATAAAATTTGTATATAATGGTAAATTGAATAAATGGGTTTATTCAAAAGATTTAATATTGTGGACAATCGGAGATATTGGAGTTGATGGAGCTTTATACAAAGTAATGGAATTTACAGGACCTGTTATAAAAAAACTTTCAATGGATGCCCGCATGACTATGTCAAATATGGCAATAGAGGCAGGCGGCAAAGCAGGTATTATTGAAGCAGATGATGTGACTATTGCATATGTCAGAACTAGAGCATTAAAAAAATGGAAAATTTATAAAAGCGATAAAGATGCAAAATATGAAAAAATAATTGAATATGATTGCAGTAAAATAGAGCCGGTTGTTGCTACTCCACATTTACCTGAAAATATAAAACCTGTTTCTAAATTATCAAATGTAAGTATAGACCAATCGGTTATTGGTTCTTGTACAAATGGAAGAATGGAAGACATGTATATAGTAGCTAAAATATTAAAAGGTAGAAAAGTAAATTCCAGGGTACGTTGTCTTATTTTTCCTGGATCTAAAGATATTTATCTGAAATGTGTAAAAGAAGGTTTAGTTGAGATTTTTGTAAAAGCAGGGGCTGTTTTTTCACCACCTACATGCGGTCCTTGTTTAGGTGGGCATATGGGTATACTTGCAAAAGGTGAAGTGGCTATAGCAACTACAAATAGAAATTTTGTAGGACGAATGGGACATCCAGAAAGTTTTGTGTATTTAGCCAGTCCTGCTATAGCAGCAGCAAGTGCAATACTAGGCAGGATAGGAAGCCCGGAAGAAATTTAGATATTTTTTTGTCAATTGAGAATTTAAAATATTTAAATAAACATTAAGAACATTTGAGTAAAAGCTAATTATGTAATTCTTTTTTGCCGGAGGTTTTTTATGATAAAAGGCAAAGTGTGGAAATTTGGAGATAACATAGATACAGATGCCATAATTCCAGCAAGATATTTAAATACATCCGATCCAAAAGAACTTGCAGCTCATGTGATGGAAGATGCAGATAAAGATTTTGCAAAAAAAGTATGTGCTGGAGATATAATAGTTGCAGGAAAAAATTTTGGTTGCGGTTCTTCTCGTGAACATGCGCCACTTGCAATAAAAAGCGCAGGTGTTGCCTGTGTTATAGCCAAAGATTTTGCAAGGATTTTTTATAGAAACGCTTTTAATATTGGATTACTCATATTTGAGTCAGAAGAAGCATCAAAAGAAATAGAACAGGGTGACGAACTTGAAATTATACCAGAAAAAGGCTTAATAAGAAATTTAACAAAAAATAAAGAATACACAGTAAGACCAATTCCTGAGTTTATGCAGGAACTTATAAAGGCAGGAGGTCTTATGAATTATGCAAAAAAATTTATAAAAAAAAGAAAAGGAGTAAAACTATGAGCAAATCTTACAACATTGCTTTAATTGGTGGGGATGGCACAGGGCCGGAAGTATTAGCGGAGGGAGTAAAAGTTTTAAAAGCTGCAGGCGATAAATATGGAGTTAAATTCAATTTTACAGATTATGATTTTGGTGGAGAGCGTTATATGAGAACAGGTGAGACGCTACCAGATTCTGCAATTGAGGAATTAAAAAAACAAGATGCCATTTATTTAGGTGCAATAGGGCATCCTGATGTAAAACCAGGAATACTTGAAATAGGTATACTTCTTAAACTTCGTTTTTCACTTGATCAATATATAAATTTACGACCTGTCAAACTGTATCCTAATGTTGAATGTCCTTTAAAGGATAAAAAACCTGAGGATATTGATTTTGTAGTTATCAGAGAAAATACAGGTGGTATATATACAGCTCAAGGTGGTGTTGCGAAAAAAGGAACACCACAAGAAATTGCTTCACAACTTATGATTTATTCCAGGTATGAAGTGGATAGATGCATTAAATATGCTTATGAATATGCAAGAAAAAGAAATAAAAAGAAAAAATTAACTCTAGTACATAAAACAAATGTTTTAACATATTGTGGAGATTTATGGATGAGAGCATTTAAGGAAATGGGTGATAAATATTATCCTGATATACAGCAAGATTATGCACATGTTGATGCGACCACTATGTGGTTTGTTAAAAATCCAGAATTTTTTGACGTAATTGTAACTGAAAACATGTTCGGCGATATTATCACAGATTTAGGTGCAATGATTCAAGGCGGCATGGGTATTGCAGCTGGTGGAAATATAAATCCAGAAGGGGTTTCAATGTTTGAACCAATCGGTGGTTCTGCTCCCAAATATACAGGTAAGAATGTTATAAATCCACTTGCTGCTATATGTGCAGGTGCTATGATGATGGAAATACTTGGCGAAGAAAATATTGCAAAAGCAATTGAAGGTGCTGTTGCAAATGCTTTAGCTTCCGGCAAAATAAAATCTTTATCAGCAGGAAAAATGGGTTTGGGAACTAAAGAAGTAGGCGATTTAGTTGCAAGTTTAGTTTAAAATGCAAAAGGAGTAAAATATGGCAAAAGAATACAATATAGCAATTATGGGGGCAACAGGCGCTGTTGGTGAGATAATGAGGGATATTTTAGAAGAAAGAAACTTTCCTGTAAAGGATATTAAATTTTTAGCATCTGAGCGCTCAAAAGGTAAAAAAATGAAATTTAAAGGAAGAGAATTTCCTGTAGAAGTTTTAACTCCTGAATCTTTCAAAGGAATTGACATAGTTTTAGCATCCGCTGGAGCATCTATATCTAAAGAATATGCAAAATATATTTTGAATGCAAAAGCACTTCTTATAGATAATTCTTCTGCATTCAGAATGGAACAAGATGTTCCACTTGTTGTTCCTGAAATAAATCCAGAGGATTGTAGATGGAATAAAGGTATAATAGCCAATCCTAATTGCACGACTATAATTATGCTTGTGCCTTTAAAACCGATACATGATGTTGCAAAAATAAAAAGAATTATATGTTCATCTTATCAGGCGGCATCTGGTGCAGGAGCAAAAGCAATGGCTGAATTAGAACAGCAGGCTAGGGATTGGGCAGCTGGAAGAGAAATAAAAGTAGAAAAATTTCCATATCAATTATTGTTTAATTTGATACCGCATATAGATGTATTTATGGATGGTGGTTATACTAAAGAAGAAATAAAAGTAATAAAAGAAACACAAAAAATTATGCATTCATCTGAAATGAAAGTAACAGCTACAACAGTGCGTGTTCCTGTATTACGAGCCCATTCTGAGTCAGTTAATATAGAAACTGAAAAGAAATTAACTGCTGATGAGGTGAGAAAAATTTTATCAAATGCACCTGGTGTAACTGTTGAGGATGATCCACAGAATAAAAAATATCCAATGCCACTTTTTGTTTCAGGTAAGGATAATGTGTATGTAGGTAGAATAAGAGAAGACAGTTCCTGTGAAAAAGGAATAAACTTATGGATTGTTGGTGATCAGCTGCGAAAAGGCGCTGCATTGAACGCTGTGCAAATAGCAGAGATAGTGCATAAAGAAGGCTTAAAGTAAAATAGTTAAAAAATAGTTCAAATATAATTCATGAGTATAAAAAAACTATTTAAGGATTATTTTTGAAACGTATTATTAAATATCCAGGAGGTTATTATGATTCCGAGATACACATTAAAAGAAATGGGGGATTTATGGAGTGAGCAAGCAAAATTTCAATCATGGCTTGATGTAGAAATTGCTGTGTGTGAAGCATGGGCAAAATACGGAAAAATTCCTGCTAGAGATTTAGCTATCATAAAAAAGAAAGCAAAATTTGATATAAGAGAAATAGAAAATATAGAGCAAGAAGTAAGACATGATGTAATTGCCTTTTTAACTGATGTTGCAACTCATGTTGGAAAATCTTCAAGATATATACATATGGGGCTTACTTCTTCTGATGTAATAGATACTGCTATGGCATTACGGTTAGTTAAAGCTTGCGATATTATTATAAAAGATTTGCAGGATTTTATTAAGACTTTAAAAAAAGTGGCTTTAAAACATAAAATGACTTTAATGATAGGTAGGACTCATAACATTCATGCAGAACCAATTACTTTTGGACTTAAGGTTTTGATTTGGTATTTTGAAATGAAAAGAAACTTAGAAAGACTTTTAATTGCAAAAAAAGATATTGCAGTTGGTAAACTCTCAGGAGCCGTTGGGAATTATGCACATATACCACCATATATAGAATCATACGCACTTAAAAAATTAAAATTAAAAAGGGCAGAAGCAGCCAATCAAATAATTCAAAGAGATAGATATGCATATTTGATGTCGGTACTTGCCATCATTGCAGGAACAATAGAGAAGATAGCAACTGAAATAAGAAATCTTCAGCATACAGAAATACTTGAAGTGGAAGAACCATTTGCAAAAGGACAAAAAGGCTCATCTGCAATGCCCCATAAAAGAAATCCTGTTATTTGTGAGCAATTATGTGGACTTGCACGTCTTGTAAGAACAAATACTTTAGCATCTTATGAAAATATTGCGTTATGGCATGAAAGGGATATATCTCATTCATCAGTGGAACGAATAATTATACCGGATAATTTGATATTAATTAATTATATGTTAAATAAAATTGACTGGGTAATTGATAATTTGAATGTTTATCCAGAAAATATGTTGAAAAATCTGAACCATCTTAAAGGTCTTGTGTTTTCTCAACAAGTCTTGCTTGCACTAGTCCATAAAGGTCTTACTAGAGAAGAAGCATATAAAATTGTTCAGAGTATTGCTATGAAGATATGGAAAGATAAGAAGGAAGATTTCAAAACACTACTTAAGAAAGATAATATTGTTATGAAATATTTCACTGATAAAGAAATAGACGATATATTTGATTATGGTTATTTTTTAAAAAATATTGATGATATTTATAAAAGAATATAAATTTTTTTTGGAAAAAATTTTTTAATTTAATATTTGAGATATATTTTTTTCTTTTTATAATTGACATATATTTATTTTAAAATAAATTAAGGGGTTGATATGATATCAAAAGGATTAGAAATTAATGAAGAATTCAGAAAAGCTCTTGATTTGATGGAAAATACATCAAAAAATGTATTTATAACAGGAAAAGCTGGAACTGGTAAATCCACGCTTCTTAATTATTTTAAAAATATGACCAAAAAAAATGTAATTGTTCTTGCACCGACTGGAGTCGCTGCTGTCAATATTGGGGGGCAGACAATTCATTCTTTTTTTGGATTTAAACCAGATATCACGGTTGATAAAATAAAAAATTTAAAGTCAAAAAAAATAAAGATATATAAGGAACTTGATGCAATTATCATCGATGAAATATCAATGGTTAGGGCCGATCTTCTTGATTGTATTGATACTTTTTTGAGAAAATATGGAAAGATAAAAGACGTTCCATTTGGTGGTATACAAATGATATTTTTTGGAGATTTATATCAATTACCGCCTGTTGTTTTAAAACATGAAAAGAATATATTTAATGTTCATTATAAAAGCCCATATTTTTTTGAAGCAAAAGTATTCAAGGATTTTGAAATGGAATTTATAGAATTAGAAAAGATTTACAGACAGAAAGATGAAAAATTTATTGAAATATTAAACACTATAAGAAGTAATACAATAAATGAAAAACAAATTGAAGTTTTAAATTCTCTTGCTAAAAAAGATTTTAAGAAAGATAACAAACTTGTTATTAACTTGACAACAATAAATAAAAAGGCAGAAGACATAAATAATAAATATTTAAAAGATCTTAAAAATCCTATAAAAACTTATATAGCTACGATTACAGGCAATTTTGACAAATCCTATTTCCCGGCAGAAGCAGAATTAAAGATTGCAACAGGTGCTCAGGTGATGTTATTAAATAACGATTCAAAAGGGAGATGGATAAATGGAACAATGGGAAGAGTTGTAAAAATTATTAATAGTAAAAAGTATAATTGCGATATTATTTGTGTTGAATTAAAAGATGGTATAATTGCAGAGGTTACACCGTATACCTGGGAAATATTTGAATACAAATATAATGAAGAGAAAAAAATAATAGAAACAGAAACAACAGGCACATTTACTCAGTATCCTATAAGACTTGCTTGGGCAATAACAATACATAAAAGTCAAGGAAAAACATTTGATAATGTAATTATTGATTTTTCTAATGGCACGTTTGCACATGGTCAAGCGTATGTTGCTTTTAGTAGATGTACATCATTGGATGGAATTTTTCTCGAAAGACCATTTAAAAAAGCGGATATTATAATGGATAAGAAAATAGTCAATTTTTTAACAAATTATCAATATAAATTATCAGAAAAAAATATACCAAAAGACAAGAAAGTTGAAATAATAAAAAATGCAATCAAAAATAAAAATAAAATTGAGATTGTTTATTTGAAAAAAAACGATGAAAAAACAAGAAGAATAATAATACCTGTAGAAACTGGCATGATGGAATATATTGGAAAAAGATTTTACGGACTAAAAGCATATTGTTATCAAAAAAAACAAGAGCTAATATTTCGTATTGATAGGATTTTGGAAATAAAGGTTTTATAATTAAGAATTAAAAGTTTTGCATATTGCCATATTTTAAAAGTAATTTCTTCTACCCTTTAGGGAGGAGAAGGAAAAGATGAAAATTTATTAAAACTGCTTGATGTATATTTTTCGTAAATAAATTGTAAAAGTTTTTTTATCTTCTATCATAAAATATTTATACGTGATTGTTATTAATATAAATTTATTTTAAATTTTCACTTGATTTTGCCAGTACCCTTTGGAATACAAATATTGACAAATAAGTTTTTTTATATATAATTATATACAAATCGGGGAGCAGAGAAAGGAGGAATAAATATGAAAGTTGGAAATAGAGTCAGAGTTAAAAATTTAGATTATTTTAGAGATTCTGTTACTAAAGAAATTGTAAAGAGAGATAAAAAATTAATAGGAGCAGAAGGACATATAAGAGATATAAATCTTGGTATATTCAAAGTTGAATTTGAAGATGGTCAAATTGAATATTTTGATGGGAGAGAATTAGAGCTAGCAGAACGGCTTAAAGTAGTTGATGTTGATATGTCTTTTGTTTCGTGGCAAAAAGATGGTAAATCAATTTATGGAACAGAAGCTGAGGAAAAATATTTTGTGGGCGATTTCAGGCGTGGTTGTATTTTTAAAGGAACAATAGAATTGGATGATGAAGAGATAGAAAGAATGAAACAAGCAGAAAAAGAAGGTATTAGAGCAGTTTTTGATGTTTTTGTCAGAGATCCAGAAGATAAAAGAAAAAATAGAAGATAAAAAAATATGACAAATAATACAAATTATCCAATGTCAGATGAGAAAACTAAAAAATAAATTAAAATTATATTTGGTTTTAAAAATATTAAGGGGTTAAAAAGGGTTAATTTTTATTTTTTTAAATTTGTTTATGATTATTTTTAAGGAGTTAAAATTAAAAGATGTTATATTATGATGATAAAAAAAGAATGTTTTATATTGATACAAAAGATTCTTCCTATATATTCGGTATTAATACAGAAGGAAAATTGTATAATGCATATTATGGAAAAAAATTGAATAAAAATCAGAAAATAAAAATCTGCCAACCACAATTTAAAGAAGTTGGTTATCATTCTTCTGATAATATAAAATCAAATTTCAAACCTGAGATTAATATATACGATGGATATAATGTGTTTGAAAATACAATAAAATGTATTTTCCCTGATGGAGACAGAAGCATTGATTATGAATATGCTGGATATAAAATAAACGAGAATGTATTAAAAATAAAACTAAAAGATAAAAAATATAATTTATATATTATTTTGAATTACATAGTTCATTTTGAATACAATATTGTTGAAAAATCAATCACAGTAATAAATAAAGAAAATAAAAAGAAAATAATTTTTGAAACTTTGAATTCAGGTGATCTGATTCTATCAGCAGGAAAATATTATCTTGGTTTTTTCTATGGTGGATGGATAAATGAAATGAAATTAAAAATTGAAGAGATTTCTTATGGTAAAAAGGTGTTAGAAAGCAGAACCGGTAATTCAAGCCATATCCACAATCCATCCTTTTTAATCAGTAAATCTCCTGATTTATCCGAAGATTGTGGGGAACTTTTTTTTGGACAATTATTATGGACCGGAAATTGGAAATTTGTATTTGAAAGGCGTTTTCATGATATTGTTTCTTTTACAGGGGGAATAAATAATTTTGATTCTTTTCTTATACTTTCTCCTGGTATGGAGTTTAATACTCCTTCACTTATTATTGGTTATTCTAATGATGGTCTTACAAAAATGACACAAATGCTTCATAATTTTTACAGGGAAAAGATAATTCAAAGTAATAATTTATATAATTCAAAACGTGTGATTGTTAATAGCTGGGAGGCATTTTATTTTGATATAAATGAAGAAAAATTATTAAGACTTGCTGATGTTGCTGCATACATAGGAGCTGAGATTTTTGTTGTTGATGATGGATGGTTTCGCGGTAGAAATGATGATACATCATCTCTTGGTGATTGGATGCCTGCACCCAACAAATTTCCAAATGGGATGAAAAATTTTATTAAAGAAATAAGAAATAAGGGTTTAAAATTTGGAATTTGGATTGAGCCAGAAATGGTAAATCCCAATAGTGAACTTTATAAAAAACATCCTGATTGGTGCTATCATTTTAAAGAGCGTAAAAGAATTGAGATGCGTCACCAGTTGGTGTTAAATATAACTAGAAATGATGTACAAAATTTTATTAGAAGAACTTTAAAATATATAATTGATGAGTTTGATCCAGATTATATAAAATGGGACATGAATAGATATATTTCTCAAGCGGGTGCACCAAATTTAAAAGATAAATCAGTTTGGATAAAACATACAGAAACAGTTTATGAATTGATGAAATATTTAAAGTCCTTAAAACCAGAGTTAATATTAGAAGGATGTGCAGGCGGTGGCGGCAGATTCAATGGCGATATTTTTAAATATGTTGATCAGATGTGGACTAGTGATAATAACGACCCTTTTTGTAGACATTATATACAATATGGGACTTCATTGTTTTATCCGGCAATTGTTATGTGCTGTCATGTGGCTGATAGTCCATATGGTCTAACCGGAAGAAAATCAAAATTATCTTTTCGTATTCATACAGCCATGGCTGGTAATTTAGGAATAGAAGCAAATTTATTAAAATGGGATGAAAAAGATATAAATTATTTAAAAGAGGAGATAAATTTTTACAAACAGATAAGAGAAGTAATCTTTTATGGAGATTTGTTTAGATTAGAAAATCCATATAACTGTAAAAGAGTTTCTTTTATGTATGTAAATAAAGATAAATCAAAAGCAGTATTATTTGTATTTGCTTTAAATGATTTAGATAAAAATACTTATTTAAAATTAAAAGGTTTAAATAAAAAAGATAAATATTTTCTTTTTTTAAATGGAGAAAAAATTATAACAAGTGGAGATAGATTAATTAAAATAGGATTAAAAATTCCGGTGACAAAAGCTCAGGATTCAATGGTTATAAAAATAGAAAAATTAAATAATAATAATAAATAAGTTATTAAGCAGTTGCTCGTATAATTAATTCCGGTTCTATGATTATGTGTTTTTCTTCATTTAATTTTCCTTCCATCGCATCAACAGCAATATCAAAGGCGAGTTTGCCTATTTCTTCAATTGGTTGTCGGACAGATGAGAGAGGTGGGTTTAATAATTTTGCCGCCATTATATCATCATAACCAATTATTGCTATATCGTCAGGGATTTTTATGCCCAATTCATGTGCTCTTTTTATAACACCCATAGCAACTAAGTCGCCTGCGGCACAGAATATTGCATCAATACTGTGATTCTTTTTTAGAAAATTATCAAGTGCAATTTTACCCTCATCAAAAGTATAATTTTCAATATATTCAATGTTTTTTTCATTAAAGTGTAAATTTGAATTTTTCATTGCATCTTCAAATCCTTTTTTTCGTTCAATGGCTGTTGGGTTTATATCCATATTTTCTGGTGGTTGTGTAATTCCACATATCAAGCATATATTTTTTCTTGCTTTTTTTATCAGATGTTCTGTGGCTTTGTAAGCACCTTTATAATTATCAACCCTTATTGAATGTGCACCAGGCATATCATTTTCTATAAGAATTATAGGCATTTTTCTTAAATTATATTCTTTTATTATTTCTTCACTAGGTTTTAGTGTTAAGACGATTACAGAATCAGCTTTTTTACTGTATAAAATTCTTCTCAATAATTCTTCTTTTACTTCTTTTTCATTTCTTGTTGAAAAGGGTATTATACCGTGAATGTATTTGTTTACTGCAAAAGCTCTTTGCTCAATTGCATCTAGTATATTAGATATAAACGGTGCTGCAAATCTAGCACTCACGAAAGCAATCGCTTCGGTTTTTTTCTTTGCTAGCATACGTGCTGATTCATGAGGATAATAATGCATCTCTTTTACTATGCGGAGGACTTTTTCACGAGTTGAATCTGCAATCCTATCATAGTTATTCAATACCATTGAAACAGTTGCTTTAGAAACGCCAGCTTTCTTTGCAATGTCTTTTATAGTTATTTTTTTCATTAATAATACACCTTTACAAAGTAAAATTTTTATTAATTATATATTTTGTAGGAATAATAGTCAATTAAAATATTTGATATAGAAAACGGTATAGTATTTTATAAAAAATTTAATTTAAATATTTAGCATAAAATGTTTTGAAATTATATAAAAAATATGCCTGAGAGGTGTTTGTATAAAAGTATTTCTTGACATTAATTTATAAACATATATAATTTAAAAAAATATAAAGGAGGATATGATGAGAAATAAAATGTTTATAATGCTGTTTATTTTTTTTATTCCCATTTTTGTTTTTTCAGAAACCATAGAAACAACAATAAATATCAATGTAACAGTGACTGTAAATACTTTTAAACCGATCAATATTTTTGGTAATAATGTCAATGGTTGGTCAAATCCTGAACCGGTAAAGGATAAAATACAATCAGCAGGTAATTTTATTTTGCGCTATCCTGGTGGATCATGGGGTGATTCATTTTTTTGGAATAGCGCCGGTAAATATGATGAAAATCATAATTGGATTCCAGATGTGAATGAGTATTCAAACAGTGCTTTAGGCGATCTTTTACATAATCAATTAAAAATGATAGATGATGATGAAAAGACAGCTTGGCGTTCAAATACTGACACTGATTTTCCTAATCATCAATGGATTTATCTAGATCTACAGACTAAGAGAAACCCAGATAAAGTTGTTATTTTATGGGGTAATATTGCAAATAAAGAATGGGCTTTTGCTAAAAAATTTACAATTCAGTATTGGGACCCCAAGGATAGCAGACAATGGATGCCGTATGATGCTGATAAAAATTCATGGTTGAATACAACAGCAGTTGATATTATTGGAATTGGTGGTAAACAAGTAGTTACATTTAAACCTGTGAATACACAATATATACGCTTACTTATGAAAGAAAGTTCTGCTGGTAATGGTGGAGAATATTCAATTGCAGAATTTAAAGTTTTTGAAAAAGATATAGAAATCAAAGCAGCAAATAATTTTGCTATTGTTGCATCTTCTTGTAATACTGCTGTTGAACTAAATTTAAATAATTCATGGATTTTTGGTTTTGAACAGTATATGGAATTTATGAATTCAATGACTCCCAAAGGAATACCTTTAATAATAGTTAATGTAGGCAGTGGTACTCCACAGATGGCAGCAGCGTGGGTTAGATATGCAAATAAAATAAAAAATTATAATATCAAATATTGGGAAATAGGTAATGAAAATGGAGGACAGTGGGAAACAGGTGGACCACTTAATATGTATGATTATACCAGACGTTTCATTAAATTTTATGAAGCAATGAAGGCAGAAGATCCAACAATTACAATTATTGCCCAAGGCCAAGCAGATGGTAAATCAGGTATGTATGATG
>JAOAAI010000240.1 GCA_026418955.1 Candidatus Goldiibacteriota bacterium
TGATTGTATAAAACATTATTATTTACAAGTGGTTTTGCTTCATTTTCAATCCAGTCAAGTGATTTTATTGCTCGTTGTATAAATTCATCTGCTTTTGTTTTATCAACTTCTTTTAAAACCTCAGCAGACTTTATCCATGCAAGTGATGCCATAAAAGAATCATAAGGAGAAAAACTTTTAGGCGCTTTTGCTAGATCATGTATTAAAGCCCCTTTACCAAATCCCTCTTCTTCTGCTTTATCCTGACACATAGCAAGATAAATACAGCCATCTTTTATAAAAGATAAAGTATTTTCTTTATCTTGCTTATTCAAAAGATTACTTGCAAATTTATATAAATCACATAATCCAACTATCATTGTTGAATGGCTCGGCACTTCCTGCCACAGATAACCTGCATCAAACCATCCTGGTTTTACACTGGCAAATATTGCCCTGCGTTTTAAGTTTTCTGGGCCAACATATCTTGCTGTCTTTTCAAATAAAATATTTTTTCCTATTGTAAGTCCTAGATCTTCAAGAAGTAATTTATTATTATCATTTAACTGAATTCTATATACCCCTATCTCATTAAATAAAGAAAAATCAGAAATCCACCAATTTATACCCCAAAATTCTCCTAAAAATTTTACTTTACTTTTATGTTTAATATTACCATCTAAACTAATAATATAAATTTCTGCATTATCAGATAACCAGTTTTTAGGTCCCCTTATAAATATTTCTTTTTTTCTATTAATATCATAACCAACCTGAGAAAATAAAATCCCCTTTTGATTTCTGTGCATAAAATATTACTTTTTTCTTTTAATAATTCCATATAATCTTATTTCATTATGATCAAAAAACAATATTATCAATCCAGCCAAAAGTAATATTATATCCCTTATTATTGTATTCATTCCTATTTTTTCTTCTGGAAATAAAAAATCAAAACAACCACAAGAAATCTCAATTCCACGGTAAACATCTATTGCAATTGCTGCAATAAAAGCAATAAGTAACCCACATATAATAAGTGAATTACTTTTTGGCATAATATCAAACATAAGCATGATGCCTGCAAAAAATTCAATCCAAGGAATAATTGCGGCAAATAAAGGAACAATAGCATTGGGAAGTAAAACATAAGAATAAACATCTTTTGCAAATTGTTGTGGATCAATAATTTTACCTATACTAGCAACAACAAATATAAAACCCAAAAAAACTTTTAAAAATCCAAGAAACCAATTATTTGATAAAATCTTTTTAATAAAATTCATTCTTCACCTTCTTTTATTTTTGTGGGGGCGGAGGTGGTGGAGGAGTTTTCCATAAAGGATAACCTGCTTTTTCCCATTGTGATAGCGCATCCATGAATAACAAGATCTTTTTATATCCTTCTTTAAATAATATATTAGCTGCCTGTTTTGATTTACCACCACGGCCATGGCAATAAAGGACATTTGGTTTTTGCTTTAAAAAATAATCATAACCACGCAGCATATCTTTCATTTTATTAGCTGGTATATTAATAGCCCTTTCAATATGAATTTTATTATAATTTTCAGTGGAGTCTACATCTATAAAATTAGAGAGTCCATTGTCCCACAGAAATTTTGCTTCTTCAAGAGTTATCTGCTTTATCTCTTTTTCTGAAGATGCTTCTTCAAATAGATGTTTATATTGTGGTGGTGGTTCATATTTTTCAACAGGC
>JAOAAI010000267.1 GCA_026418955.1 Candidatus Goldiibacteriota bacterium
GTTAAAGATAATACATATTAAAAAAAAATTGAGACGTTCAAAATCAAAATTAAGAATGAAAGGACCAAAAAGATATTCAAAAACAGATTTATTAAATTTAAAAAATTCACTTAAAAGATTAATTTTACAAAAGGGTGTTGTGATTTGATACCAAATGAAATAATTGAACAGATTAAAGATTCAAATGATATAGTGGATGTTATAAGTGATTATGTATCCTTGAAAAAGGCAGGTGCTAATTATAAGGCACTATGTCCTTTTCATCAAGAAAAAACACCATCTTTTATGGTGAGTTCGCAAAAACAGATATTTCATTGTTTTGGTTGTGGAGTGGGTGGCAATGTTTTCAGTTTTATACAAAAGATGGAAAATATTAATTTTATTGAAAGTGTTAAACTACTTGCAAAAAGAGCAGGGATTACTATAAATGAATATAAAAATGAATATAAATCATCAGAAAAGGGAAAGATACTAGAAATAAATAGAGTAGCACTTGAATATTTTCGTGAGCAGTTTTTTAAAAACGAAAAGCCAGGTAAATATATAAAATTACGTGGAATAACAGAAGAGGCAGTGGAAGAATTTAAACTAGGTTATGCACCAGATGGTAATGGATTGTATACAAGGTTGAAAGAAAAAAATTTTTCTGATGATATTATATTAAAATCCTGGTTGTGTAGAAAAATTGAAGGTGAAAATACATTCATTGACAATTTTAGAGAACGGCTTATTTTTCCTATATTTAATATTTTTTCAGAACCAATTGCATTTGGTGGCAGGGTTTTTGATGACTCATTACCTAAATATATAAATTCGGCAGATACACCTGTTTTCATGAAAGGTAGAAACCTTTATAATCTGAATAATGCAAAAAAATATTCAGAAGAATTTCTTATACTTGTTGAAGGTTATATGGATGCTATCAGATTGTTTTCTGAAGGGATAAAAAATGTTGTTGCGACTTTAGGCACAGCGTTAACAGAGGACCAAGCGAAAATTTTAAAACGCTATACATCAAAAGTAGTGATCTTGTATGACATGGATGAGGCTGGTAGAAAATCAGCGATACGAGCAGGTGATATTGGTTTTAAAATAGGGCTTGAAATACTCATAGCGCATTATGGTGGTGCAAAAGATCCAGATGATTTTATAAAAGCGAATGGCATTTCTGCAATGAAGAAAGTTATAGATGAATCAATACCATTTATTGATTATAAAATTGATTATTATAAAAAACAAGGTGATATAAATAACACATATTATAAAGAAAAAGTTTTAAATCAGATGGTAGAATTGATTGCATCAGTTGATAATCTTGTTCTTATTAATGAATCTATTAAAAAAGTTTCTAAATTGTTATCACTAGATATATCAATTGTTGAGAAGTATTTAGAAAAGGTTAAAAATTTAAATAAAAAAGATAAAGGAACCAATATAACTAGTGAATTAAAACCTCAGAAAAGAGCAATTGACATGGCAGAGAGGTCAATTGTTCAATGTGCTCTTATTTCCTTGGGAGATGTAAATCAGGATCTTATATTGAAGCACATATATAATAGAATGAAAATGATGGATATTGACTATAAAAAATTCAATAACAAAATTTTTGTAGACATACTTTCTAGTATAGAAAAATATTATATTGCAAAAGAAAAGAATATTTTAAATAAAATTCAACTTGATTACATAGAAAATGAAGAAATTTTAAATGTTATATCGGAGTTATTATCAGAAGAAGAAAAAGATATATATAAATCAGATAAGAATAAAATTACAAAAATAATACAGGTGATTAATGATTGTGTTGATAGGATTGAAAGAGAAAAGTTAAGTAAAGAAGTAAAATTGCTGCAGAATAAAATAGAAGAAGCAGAAAAAATAAAAGATTATGAAAGTGTGAGTAATTTTTTAAAAGAAAAACAAAAACTTGTAAAATTAATTAAAAAAAGAGGTGACGATATTGAGTAGAAATTTAAAAGATTTACCAGAGGTACAGGAACTTATTAAAAAAGGGAAAGAGCGTGGATTTTTAACCTACGAGGAATTAAACGATTCTTTGCCTGAGGATTTTTCTTCTGTTGAGGATATTGATAATATGCTCAACATCATAGATGAGATGGATATAGAAATAAGAGAAGAAGGAAAGATTGACAAGATACTCCTTGGTAAAGGAGGAGTGGAAAAGATAGATGAATCAGAAATGCTTGATGAGGAGGGTTTTTCTTCTGATCCTGTTCAGATGTATCTACATGAGATGGGTAAAGTCCCACTTCTTGAAAAAAGAGAGGATGAAGTTCGTCTAGCAAAAAAAATAGAAAATGCAGAATTAAATGTGAAAAATGCTATTTTTGATACAAAAATAGGTTTTGATGAAATTGAAAAATTAAACAAAGATTTAATGAGTGGCAATATAAAAATTATCGATATAATAAAGACAAAGCTTGAGGGTGATATTCCTCCATCGGTAGAAAAAAGATTGATAGATCGATTCAATAAATATTTAAGACGTGCAGAAAAAGTGGAAAATGATATTCAGCAGTTAAAAGAGAAACTTAACAAAAAAGAAATTACACCAAATAAAAAGAAAAAATATGAATCAACACTAGAGATATTGAGGAAAAAGAAACTGGATTATTTAAATATGCTGAAATTAAATAATGAGCAGATCAATATTATTGCAAAAAAAATTATAAATATTGTGAATAATATAAATAAAGATGAAAAAGAAATTGCTACTCTTGAAAGCAAACTGGGGAAGTCATTTGCAGCAATTAATTTATTACGAAAGAACAAAAATATGTATAAAAAATATTTAAAAAAGAAAAAATTAAATCCTGAGATGGTTAATGAAATTTTATCAAAGATTGATTCATATAGGGAATCAATAAAAAGAGAAGAAGCCGCTGCAGGTATGAACAAGGAGGATTTAAAAATTCTTGCATATACCATAAAGAGAAATATGCTTGAGGCGCGTAAGACTAGAAAAGAACTTGTTGTTGCAAATTTACGTTTAGTTGTATCAATAGCAAAAAAATATATAAACAAAGGGCTTTCATTTCTTGATTTAATACAGGAAGGTAACATCGGTTTAATGCGTGCTGTTGAAAGATTTGAATACAAAAGGGGTTATAAATTTTCAACCTATGCCACTTGGTGGATAAGGCAAGCAATAACAAGGGCAATTGCAGATCAGGCAAGAACCATAAGAATACCAGTGCATATGATTGAAACAATAAATAAATTAAATAAGGTTGCACGTATGTTTGTTCAACAATATGGAAGAGAGCCAAAACCAGAAGAAATTGCAAAAAAGATGGGAATGTCTGTTGAAAAGGTTAGATCGGTTTTAAAAATATCACAGCATCCGATATCACTTGAGACTCCTATAGGTGATGAAAAAGATTCTCATCTAGGAGATTTTATTGAAGATAAAGAAGCTATATCTCCTGCATCTGCTGCTGTTAATGTTCTTTTAAAAGAACAAATAGAAAAGGTATTGAAAACATTGAAAGAAAGAGAGGCAGAGGTGCTGCGTCTACGATTTGGTATCGGAGATGGTGTGCCACATACACTGGAAGAAGTTGGAAAAATATTTAAAGTAACAAGGGAACGTGTGAGACAGATAGAAGCAAAGGCTTTACGCAAATTAAGACATCCTGCAAGAGCAAAACATTTAAAAGGATTTTTAGATTAAATAAAACTAATAGTCTTTTTTTTAACAAAACAATTATATTTGTTAAATAATGGTTTATTAATTAGTGGTATAGTAGTTGATAGAATACTTATAAAATGAAAAATAATAAACTTCACATAGATGTAATTAAAACAGATGGTATAAGAGATACAATTTTAGCATCTCCTTTTTTATATGAACTGAGGAAAAATTTTAAAAATGCATATATTACAGGCATATTGAGTCCTTTAGGTAAAGAAGTTCTTGATTTACTTGGTGTTTTTGATGACATAAAAGTAATAGACCCGCAATGGCTTAAATATAAAAAAGTTTTTTTTATTAAAAGATGGTTTTCTGCTTTTAAATTATTGCTACTAATTAATAAACTTAAACCAGATATTGCAATTGCCATGCGCTGGCAGGATAGACTCACTTCTTTAGTGCTTTCTTTATGTAATGCAAAGAAAAAAATAGGATATGATGTTGGTGGGATGGGTTTTGGTATTAATATAAAAATTCCTATTCATCAGGGCGTTCATGTAATAAATAAAAATTTAAAGTTGCTTTCTTATTTAATGCCAGATAAAAAGTTTAAAATAAAACTCGGCATATCTATAGATAAAAAATCATCCGATAAAATAAACAAAATACTAAAAGTAAATAAAATAAAAAATTATATAGTTGTACATCCTATATCAGGCCATATATCAAAGGACTGGGGGATTGAAAATTATAAAAGATTGATTGGGATGATTGCAAAAAGATTTAAGGTAATTATAATTGGGGGGAAAGATGATAAAGATGCAGAACTAATATCTGGAAAAAATGTTTTAAATCTTGTTGGGAAGTTATCAATAAAAGAAACAGCAGCGCTTATAAAAAATTCTTCTTTTGTAATAGGCAATGATTCAGCTGCAGTGCATATGGCA
>JAOAAI010000005.1 GCA_026418955.1 Candidatus Goldiibacteriota bacterium
GGCTCGGAGATGTGTATAAGAGACAGGGTGATGGCGATGGACTTGGTGTCATTGTATTTGTAAGTGTTACTGTCCGTGATGGTGTAGGTGATGGCGATGGACTTGGTGTCATTGTATTTGTAAGTGTTACTGTCCGTGACGGTGTAGGTGATGGCGATGGACTTGGTGTTAAAGTTCTTGAAGGGCTAGGTGAAAAACTTGGAGTTAGAGTAAATGTTCTAGTACTTGTAAAAGTCGGCGAAGATTGCGGAGTTGGTGTTCTTGTAACTGTTCTTGTTGGCGACCAGCATCTCATATACAATGTAACAGTTGATGAACCTCTACTGCTTCCACCATAATAAAGTGATGCAAAATTATTTCTTACCTGACAGTTTTCTACATTCATATCAAAATAATAATCCTGTACTCTGAACCATACATTTATACAGGTATTACCTTCAAAACCATTTGGAAAATCAACAGTAACAACCTGTCCTGAATTTGAAAAATTAGGGCCATAAGCAGTTTGTTGGTTATTAGCAGAATTCTGTCCATCATATCCAAATTCATTTGTGCTCCACTGGTCATAAATATAAACTCTTGATGTAGTATAACCACCGGTATTACATATACGAAGAGTAAAAGTAATATTATCAGTTGTAATATCTGTTGTTTTACTTGCTGTTTTTGTTATGGAAAAGGTAGGACCAGGCGGTGGATTCTGTGGTGTAAGTGTTACTCCCCATCTCATATATAAACATGGATGTCCTGATGCAACTCCATTGGCATCATAACTATACGGTTGTAATCGTCTGCCTGTGCTTGGATCATAAAAAACTTTTCCCCAAGTTGTCCCTGTTACTTGAACTGAATTTGGCCATGATGAGTGATTTGCATATGACGATGCATACCATGGATTTCCACTACCATCATTGGCTGGTGGATTATTGCAATCATATACACTTGATATTCTTCCACCACCCTGATTGCTTGATACATATGCATGCTGACCATTATCATAAGTTACATCCATATACCATGAAGCCCATATTTCACCACCATTTGTATCTTGTACTTTAATTGCAATAACATTTGAGCCTGATGCATTTAAATAAGAAGCAGATACACTTCTACATGTAATAGGACTTCCAGAATCCCAGTTTATATAATGATATTCGCCAATTAAATTTCCATTAACATAAACCCATGCATGATCATCAAAATTTCCACATAAAATCGCACCAGTAATATTGGCAGAATGAACTGAAACTGAAAAAAAGATAATAAAAAGAATTGCAATTAAATTCAATTTTATCTTTTTTTCATTCATACATCCTGCCCCTGCATATAAATCGTTTTAATTACATTAATAAATTATATAATTTCCCTCACAATTATAATAATACTAATTTTTAGCGTTTAAGTCAATATAATTTAGAAACTATTTTTCATATTGTGAAACTAAAAAAATAAATTATGAAATTAAATTTAATTAAGGAATATTTAAAATAAAATTTCTAAAAAATATATTAATTTAATTTTAACTCTTAATTGAGATTGATTAAAATATATTTTCAATAACTTTATCTATTATCTTTTTTAATTGTATCTCTGTTACAACCCCCACTACCTGTTCAACCATGTCGCCATTTTTAAAAATAATCAAAGTTGGTATACTTCTTATCCCCATCTCTGATGCTATGTTTGGATTAGAATCAATATCAACTTTTAAAAATTTCATTTTTTGGTTATATTCTTTTTCTATTTTTTCTATTATCGGCGCAATCATTTTACATGGTCCACACCATGGTGCCCAGAAGTCAACCAACACAGGAATATCTGATTTTAAAACTTCTTTTTCAAAATCTTTTTCACTGATTTCAACAACTGACATAAATATCCTCCTTATTTTCTATTAATAACAATTTTAGAAAAATCTGCAAATTTTATAAACTCGTTTCTCATTTCGCATAACATATTTAATCTATTTTTTCTTTTAACTTCATCATTAGTATTTACAAGCACTTTATTAAAATAATTATCTATTTCAGGTTTAAAAGAAGCAATTATATTAAAAAGTTCATTAAAATTTTTATTTTTTATTTTATTCTCAATTTCTTTCTGATTTGATTTGAATTTGTTATACAGAATTCTTTCTTCCTCAGAATCAAAATATTCTGTTTTTACTCCTTCAGCAGTATAATTTTCAGGAATTATATTATTAATTCTGCTTATAGCAAACATTGTATCATTAAAATCTGGTTTTTTTCTAGCCAGCATTAATATATTGGCCTTTTTCATATTATCAGAAAATTGAAGTGGTGTTGATGTAATAACACTATTTATAATATCATAATCAATTGATTTATCTTTAAAATAATTTATTTGTCTCTGTATTAAAAAATCTATAATTTCATCTATGGCAAAGGTTTTTCCAAATTGCTCTTTGTAAGCATTATTAACCATATCTAACAATTCCTTAAGATTTAAATCAACTTCTTTTTCAGTAATCATATATATAATATTCAATGCCTGCCTTCTGACTGCATAAGGATCTTTAGAACCGGTTGGTTTGAAGCCAGCAATGAAATATCCACATAAATTATCAATTTTATCAAATAAACTCATTAAAATTCCCTCTATTGTTGATGGCAATTTATCACCTACAGAATTTGGTAGATAATGTTCCATAACTGCACGCCATATTTTTTCATCATGTCCTTGCTCTTTAAGATATACTCCACCCATAAAACCACGAAGACCAGCAAATTCTTTTTCCCCAATCATATTTGTCATTAAATCCGCCTTACATAAATACGCAATCTTTAATAATGTATCTATATCCTGATAAGAAAAAATATTTTTTACTTTGCTACTATAAATTTTTAATCTTTCCATCTTTTGATACATGTTACCTAGGCCAGTAATGAAAACTGCCTCTTTTAACTTTTCAAGATTGTTCTCCAACGGCTGTTTTAAATCTTCTTTATAAAAAAAAGATGCATCATTTAATCTTGAAAATAAAACTTTTGAATGCTGTTTTACAATTTTATCATTATTTTTTGTTCCACCATCACGGATATTTATAAAATAATTTACAAAACTTCCATTTTCTCCTATAACAGCAAAATATCTTTGATGCTCACGCATTGCTGTAATTATAACTTCTTTTGGTAAAGATAAATATTTTTTATCAAATTCTCCTATCATGGCTGAAACAATCTCAACAGAACTGGCAACTTTATCAAGCAATTCTTCATCATTTAAAAGATACAAATTTCTCTTTTTTAAAATTTCATCTATTGCTAACATTATTCGATCTTTTCTTTGCTTCTGATCAACTAAAATATTATTTTTGTTCATAATTTTAAAATAATATTCCGGCGACTTTATTATAACTTCTTTATTTCTTTGTTCGTATTTATGAAGGTGTGTTTTGTTAGAAGAAACAACTTTGCCATAATTGAATTTTATAATTTTATTATTAAATAAACATAAAATCCATCTTAAAGGTCTTGCAAAAGTAACTTTAGTTTCATCCCATATCATTGATTTTGGAAATTTTAAATTTTTTATAATTACAGGTAAACACTGTGCAAGTATCTCTGTCGTATCTTCTCCTTTCTGATAGATTTCAGCAAATAAATATTTTTGTCCGTTTTCTTCTTTTATCTCTATGTTTTTTTCAACTAAATTATTTTTTGATAAAAAGGCTTTGCCTATATCTGTCAGTTTTCCATCATTATATGCCATATCATAACGTGGCCCCTTTTTTATATATTTAATATCTTTTTGTTTTTCCTTTATTCCAGTTATTTGTAAAATAAATCGCCTTACGGTCCAGTATACTTCTATATATTTATAATCTATATTTTTTGCTGCAAGCAATTCAGTTACTTCGGCTTTTAATTGCTGTGCTGCAGGTTTTAAATAATCTGCCGGTAATTCTTCAAAACCTATTTCAAGTAAAAAAATATTTTCTTTTGTCTTTTTTTCTATCATAAATTATTCTCCATTGCTAATATTTTTATTCAATACTATTTTCATATAACTTTCAGCACACAATTTTGCTAAATCTCTTATTTTTTTAATATAAGAAGGTCTTTCAGAGATGGATATTGCTTTTCTTGCATCCAAAAGATTAAATATATGCGATATTTTTAAAACATAATCATAAGCCGGTATAGGCAATTGTTTTTCAACAAGAAGACTTCCTTCTTTATAAAAATTATTAAAAATATTAAAAAGCATATTGATATCCGCATGTTCAAAATTATATTTAGAGAATTGTCTTTCATTTTCTAGAAAAATATCACCATAGGTTATGTTTTTATCCCATTTAATATCATAAACAGAATCAACGTTCTGAATAAACATAGCAATTCTTTCAAGTCCATAAGTTAGTTCTACTGATATTGGATCTAATTCAATGCCTGCCATCTGCTGGAAATAAGTAAATTGAGTTATCTCAAGTCCATCAAGCCATACCTGCCATCCTAAACCTGACGCTCCAAGTGTTGGGGATTCCCA
>JAOAAI010000050.1 GCA_026418955.1 Candidatus Goldiibacteriota bacterium
ATGAGTATCACCATTTGTTGCCTTTACTTCAAAAACTCCATCACCAATTTCTAAAATTGATATATCAAATGTTCCACCGCCTAAATCATACACTGCAATCTTTTCATTTTTCTTTTTATCAAGCCCATATGCAAGTGATGCAGCTGTTGGTTCATTTATAATTCTTAAAACTTCAAGTCCAGCAATTTTACCTGCATCTTTTGTTGCCTGTCTTTGAGAATCATTAAAATAAGCAGGAACAGTAATAACAGCTTGAGTTACTTTCTCACCAAGATATGCCTCAACATCTGCCTTTATTTTTGCTAGTATCATTGCAGAAATTTCAGGTGGACTATATCTTTTTCCACCTATTTCAACATGAGCATCACCATTTGGTGCCTCTACAACTTTATATGGAACTTTTTTAATTTCTTCTTGTACTTCTGAATATTTTCTACCCATAAAACGCTTAATAGAATAAATAGTATTTTCTGGATTTGCTATTGCCTGACGCTTTGCAGCAAGCCCTACTAACCTTTCACCTGTTTTTGTAAAAGCAACAACAGAAGGTGTAGTTCTATTCCCTTCTGCATTTACAATAACTTTTGCTTCTTTACCTTCCATTACTGCAACGCATGAATTTGTAGTCCCTAAATCAATTCCTATCACTTTTCCCATATTTATTCTCCTTTCTATTAATTTTATAAAATAAGTTTTTTAATTTTATAAGCAAATTTCATACCATGAAAAAAGTATTGAAAATAAATAATTTTTTTAAAATCAAAGTTTCAAAATGAAACAAAAATTGGTTTAAAAATGAAATTTATTATAACTGAGTTCTTATTACATAATAAAAAATAGTTCTTATATATAGTTCATAAATAATTTTTTATTAAGATAAGCTTGGCAGGCTATAAATTATTTATTAATTCTTCTTATTGAAAATTTAAAGTTCTGAAATATCCTGATTTGTTTTCATTATATCTTGTAGTTTTTGATATTGAGATGTGTCACCTAAAAGAATTGCCCCAATAAGTTTATTATCTTTTATAAATAATCTCTTAAATACTTCTTTATCCTGTTTTGTTTGTATTTCAATTCCTTCACCATGTTCAATACTTCCTATCGATGCAAGTTCAATGCCTACTACTTTTAATTTTGTTGAAATTATACTGCCTTTATATTCTATTTTTTCACCTATTGCATTTAATCCTGCAATGCTGCCTTGCTCTTTTGCCGCAGGCCATATACCATATACAATACCTTTATATTCTGCAATATCTCCAGCTGCATAAATATCTTGAAAATTGGTCTGTAAATAATCATTTACTTTAATTCCTTTATCTGCTTCAATATTTGAACCTTCTAGGATTTTTAAATTACATCTTATTCCTGCAGAAAATAATATAACATCACTTTCTAAACATGTATTATCCTTAAAATTTATTTTTAAGTTATTATTTATTTTTTCTATTGTAGTAGTTTGTTTAGGAAGCAAAAATTTTAATCCTTTTGCTTCTAACATTGACTGTAAAATAATAGCTGCATCTTTATCAAGCTGTCTTGGTAGCAATCTGTCAAACACTTCTATAATAGTAACATCAAGCCCTAAAACTTTTAAACTCATAGCAGCTTCTATGCCGAGTAAACCGCCACCTATTACTGCAGCTGTCTTTTTATTTCTTGAATATGAAATAATTTTATCTGCATCATCTATTGTACGCAGTGTAAAAACCCCTGTGATATCTGCCCCTGGGATAGGTGGTAAAAATGAATAAGCGCCTGCTGCAATTATCAGTTTATCAAAATTATCTTCTTTGCCATTGGAAAGTATGATTTTTTTATTTTGTGGATCAATTTTTACAACTTTTGTATTCAAAAGTAGAGTTATATTATTTTGTTTATAAAATTCTTCTTTTCGTATTATTATCCTACTTACTTCCACTTTTCCTGATAAATATTCAATCACACGTGGTCGTGAATAATGGAGATATTTTTCGTCAGAATAAATAACAATTTCTGAATTTTTATCTTTACTTCTTATTGCCTCTGCAGATGAAATACCAGCAACTCCATTACCAATAATTATTATTTTCATTGTATTTTCCTATTATCATATTTTTAAATTATTTATTTTAAATGTACTTTTCTTTTGTATGCAGCTAAAATAAACTCTCGAAAAAGTGGATGGGCTTTGTCTGGTTTTGATTTAAATTCAGGATGAAATTGCACCGCAACAAACCACGGATGATTTTTAAATTCTATCATTTCAACCAACATACCATTAGGAGATAAACCAGAAAAAATCACACCTACTTTTTCATATTGTTCTCTATAAATATTATTAAATTCATATCTATGCCTATGACGTTCAAAGATA
>JAOAAI010000245.1 GCA_026418955.1 Candidatus Goldiibacteriota bacterium
ATTCACAATTGATGGTAAATTATATGTATTACCAAGAGATATAGCTCCTATCTGTGTTGTATATTATAATAAAAAAATGTTTGATGAAGCAGGACTTAAGTATCCCACGGATGATTGGACATGGGATGATATGGTAAAAATTGCTAAAAAGCTTGTAAAGAAAGATGAAAAGGGAATGGTAACAAGATTTGGATATGTTGATGACTGGCCAATATGGGAGGCATTTGTATTGAGCAATGGTGGGAAAATAGTTGATAATGTTAAAAAACCAAGAAGATGTGTTTTAGATATGAAACAATCCATAGAAGGTGTTCAATTCAGAGCTGATTTGATTTATAAATATGGCATAACACCTTCACCATCCCAAATGACAGCAATGGGTGGTATGGGGACTGCTGACATGTTTATGTCAGAGAGAGTTGCAATGTTTTTCTCTGGTATATGGAAAGTACCTATGTTTAGGCAAATCAAAAACTTTGAATGGGATGTTGTAATGTTCCCTAAGAGCCCCAAAGGTATAAGAGGTTTCCCCTCAGGTGGTTCTGGTTATGCAATAGTTAAGTCATCAAAGAACAAAGAAGCAGCGTGGAAACTCGTAACCTATCTTGCTGGACGTGAAGGCCAAATAAAACTAGCTCAAACAGGATTGGCGCAGCCTGCTATGATTGATATAGCCAAATCAAAATATTTCCTAGATGATAAACCACCAAAAAATAAAGATATAGTTTTAAAAGCTGTTAAATATATTACTTTTATGCCTTTGATGCCAGAATGGGAACAGATAAACGTAGGAATGATTGCACCTGCTTTTGATAAAATATGGAGTGGCAAAGAAAAAGCTGCAAAAGTAATAAAAGAATTAGTCCCAGAAATAAATGAAAATTATTTTGAATAAATCAAGTATTTAAAAGTTATTGATTTATTTTCATATTTGCTGTTTAAACGGAGGTAATGAATGGAAAATATAAAAAAGAGTAGAATAAGTATGTCAACTCATGAGGCAATATGGGGTTATGTATTTTTATTACCTTGGATACTTGGTATGATATTTTTTGTTGGCGGTCCCATAATTGCATCATTGATTTTATCATTTTGTGAATGGGATTTAATTCAACCGCCAAAATTTGTTGGACTGGAAAATTATATAAAAATGTTCACATCAGATAAACGGTTTTGGGCAAGTTTGTATAATACTTTTTATTATACTGTTTTTTCAGTTCCTCTTGGCATTATTGGATCAATCGTAGTTGCCTTACTAATGAATCAGAAATGGAAAACAGTCAGATTATTAAGGACAATTTACTATCTTCCATCTGTTACAGCAGGGGTTGCATCTGCTATTATTTGGATGTGGTTATTTAACCCAGATTTTGGACTTATCAATTATGCTCTTAGTTTATTTGGTATAAAAGGTCCTCTGTGGCTTGCCGATGAAACTTGGTCAAAGCCAGCATTAATTATTATGAGTTTATGGGGTGTTGGTGGTAATATGATTATATATCTTGCTGGATTGCAAGGTATACCTCAACAGCTATATGAGGCTGCAGAAATTGATGGTGCTGGAATGTGGGGTAAATTCAGACATATCACAATACCGATGCTTACACCAGTTATATTTTTCAATTTAATCATGAGTATTGTTTGGTCATTTCAGATTTTCACTCAAGTGTATGTTATGACAGGTGGCCAGGGAGGCCCAGCTGATTCTACATTAGTTCTTGTTTTATATATATACCAACATGCTTTTAAGTTTCATAATATGGGCTATGCTTCTGCTTTGGCGTGGATTTTATTTATTATAATTCTTATTTTTACATTGATACAATTTAAATTTGCTGGTGGTTGGGTACATTATGAAGGAGAATTAAAAAAATAATTTTAAAATTTTTTGGAGGCAAAAGATGGATGAAACAAAAAGAATTTCTTTCTGGGAAAGCAAAAGAAAACAAAATTTCATAATTAATTGGATTTTATATGTTATAGCTTGGGCAGGAGCTTTGATATTTGTTATACCACTTGTCTGGATGATTGTGACATCTTTAAAGACTCCAGAAGAAATTTTCACAATACCACCAAAATGGATCCCTATATCTACTATTACTCTGAAATATGATTTGAATATTAAATCTCAGAGAGATGGTATACCTGAATTTTCAAAAAGGGATGATGGAACTCGGATCATTACAATTGATAATTTTCATCATGTAATACCTGAGAGTGCCACTATTTTAGTAAAAAAGAAAATTAAGATAACAAAAGGCCAAGTAATTGCAACAATGCCAAAACAGGGCATAGTGAAAATTATAGAACATGCTGATAAAACAAAAACATTACAAGTTGTTGATGAAAAAGGAGCACTCATAAAACAATATCAACTGCCAGAAAATATAAAACTCTTTGTCAAGGATGGAGATATAGTTAAACCTGGTACAAAGCTTGTAAGAATCAATCCACAATGGCAAAATTATGTAAAAGCTTGGGCTCCAGAAGCACTTGATGAAACTTTTAACAGATATCTTTTAAACACTATAATTATAACAGTTTTTGGTATCACAGGTGTTTTATTGAGTTCCACGATTGTTGCCTATGCTTTTGCGCGTTTTAGATTTCCTGGTAGAGATTTTTTATTTATATTGATGATAAGCACAATGATGATACCTGTCCAGGTAACAATGATTCCTACATTTATATTATTTAAATATCTTGGTTGGATTGATACTTTTGCTCCTTTAATTGTTCCAACTTATTTTGGTGGTGGAGCTTTTAATATATTTCTCATGCGGCAGTTTTTCATGACTATCCCTTATGAGCTTGATGATGCTGCAAAAATAGATGGGTGCAATTATTTTCAGATTTTTTCAATAATATTACTTCCACTTGTAAAACCGGCTCTTGCAACTGTTGCAATATTTGGTTTTGTTTATAACTGGAATGATTTTTTAAACCCACTTATTTATTTGAACAGCACTTCAAATTATACATTAGCTCTTGGTTTACAAACATTTACAACTATGTATGGAACTGATTATAATTTAATGATGGCTGCATCAACTATAGTGCTTTTACCAATACTTATAGTTTTCTTTTTCGGACAGAGATATTTCATAGAAGGTGTAGCAACAAGTGGATTAAAAGGATAATCTACTATAATTAAAAAAATTATATTGTTATAATTTTTTATTAGAGACAGGTTTAAAACCTGTCTCTATTGATTTTATAGGTTTATTCGCGTGGAATGTATGAGAAATTATATTATTAAAAGAATAATTTTATTAATACCGATGCTTATAGGTATAACTCTTATTACTTTTATAATTATTCATTTAACTCCTGGTGAATTCACAAAAATAAATATGCAGATGGATATAAGAACGTCTCCTGATTCTATTGCAAAATTAAGACAACTTTATGGTCTTGATAAGCCTCTACATATACAATATTTTGAGTGGTTAAAAAGATTTATAAAATTTGATTTTGGTGAATCATTCATTGATAATCGTCCCGTTATGGATAAAATATTGGAACGTTTGCCAGCAACATTACTATTAAATATTATATCTTTATTTTTAATTTTTTCTTTTGGAATAATAATAGGTGTGACCTCAGCTGTAAGGCGAAATTCTTTTTATGATAGATTGATGATGGTTTTTACTTTTATCGGTTATTCTATGCCAGCATTCTGGCTTGCTATTATTTTGATGTTTTTTTTTGGCGTGAAACTTGAATTACTTCCTATCTCAGGAATGAAATCAATTGATTTTGAACAAATGAATTTTTTTGAAAAGATAATTGATATTTTATCACATTTGATTTTGCCTGTTTTTGTAACGTCTTTTGGTGGGCTTGCGTATATTTCAAGATATGTAAAATCAAGCATGGTTGATACATTATCCCAGCAATATATAAAAGCAGCATATGCAAAGGGATTGCCTGAGAAAAAAATTATTTATAGATGTGCTTTGAAAAATAGTTTACTGCCACTTATCACACTTTTTGGATTATCTTTGCCAGGCCTTATAGGTGGTAGTTTTATTTTTGAGACAATTTTTGCATGGCCAGGTATGGGACGACTCGCTTATGAAGCTGCTATGTCTTTTGATTATCCTGTTATAATGGGAGTAGTTACAATAGCAGCATTTTTAACAATACTTGGTAATTTGATAGCTGATATATTATATGCAGTAGTAGACCCAAGAATTAGATATAAATAAAATAATGCTAGATTCTAGTTTAAAAATTTAAAAATAAAATTTAATTTTAGATAGATTAACTAGAAGATTGTTTTTAAAAAATGTTAAGACATAATTAGCATATTTAACGAATATCTATTGCGGATATTTTTAATGAACATCCTTTGAGGTTAATATATGAATAAAATGATTTTAACAGGACTTACAATAGTCTGCTTACTTGCCATGGGAGCTATTTTTGCTCCTTTTTTATCTAAATATGATTATAAAGAGCAAAATATGCTTGAACGTTTACAACCACCATCAGCAAAGCATTTAATGGGAACTGATGAATACGGACGGGATGTTTTCACCCGTATGTTATATGGTGCAAGAATATCAATGAGTGTTGGGCTAATCGCGGTTTTAATATCGGCTTTTATAGGAATAATACTTGGAGCAATTTCAGGTTATTTTGGTGGTGTCGTTGATAATATAATAATGCGATTTGTTGATATTGTTTTGACTATCCCAACATTATTTTTAATATTAATGCTCGTTGTATTTTTAGGTCCTTCTATTTTTAATATAATATTTATTATTGGTCTAACATCTTGGACAGATATTGCACGTATAATGAGAGCAGAGGTTATGAAACTTAAAAAAGCAGAGTTCGTTGATGCTGCAAGACTTATTGGATTACGAAATAGAAATATAATAATAAAACATATTTTACCCAATGCATTATCTCCTGTTTTTGTTTATATGACTTTTGGTATTTCAGGTGCAATTTTGATAGAATCTGGACTTTCTTTTTTAGGACTTGGGGTACAGCCGCCTGAGCCTAGTTGGGGAAATATTTTAACAGCTGGAAAAGATTATATACATTCTGCTTGGTGGATGATTGTTTATCCAGGATTTGCAATTTTTTTATCTGTTTTTGGTTTTAATATGCTTGGAGAGGGTTTACGTGATTATTTAAATCCAAAAATAAGAAAAGAGAATTTGAAATGATATATAAAAATATTATTGAGATAAAAAATTTATATGTGAGTTATAAGATTTCAAAAAATGAATATGTACATACTTTGAAAGATATAAATATCAAAGTTAAAAAAGGAGAATGTGTTGCAATAGTCGGTGAATCTGGATGTGGAAAATCAACACTTGCTAATTCGCTTTTAAAATTACTACCTGGAAATGCAGAAATAAAAGGTAGTATTCAAATAAATGGTATTAATATTTTAGATAAATTCAATGATGAGTTATCCGAAATAAGAGGTAAAGTTGTGGGAATTATATTTCAGGAACCAGCAGCATATTTAAATCCAGTTTTTACTGTGAAAGAACAGATAGAAGAAACAATACTTGCACATAACAAAAATTTGGATAGAAGACAGATTGAAAATATAGGATTATCTTTATTAAAGGAAACAGGTGTTGAAGATATTAAAAGAGTTTATAATTCATATCCACACCAATTATCCGGTGGACAGCAGCAGCGGATAATGATAGCGATTGCTTTATCCTGTAATCCATCTGTTCTTATCGCGGATGAGCCGACAACAGCTCTTGATGTCACAGTTCAATTGCAGATTATAAATCTTTTAAGGAAATTAAAGAAAACAAGAAATTTGACACTATTGCTTATAAC
>JAOAAI010000087.1 GCA_026418955.1 Candidatus Goldiibacteriota bacterium
TTTCTTTACCACATTCACGTAAAACAATATAATAAACCTCTCCATAATTCACAGAAGTCATCAATAAATAATTATCTTTTTCCACAGCATTTAAAAAATAAGATTCTACTTTTTCATAACCTCTTTCTTTCTCCAGAAATATCATCAAAGCGTGCGTATCCAAAACTCTTATCATTGATTAACTTTCCTTTTCTCTATCTTTTTTTCGCTCTTTTAGCAGCGCATTTGATAATTTTCCACGGGTCTGCAAAATTCCTGCTATCTTTTTGAAATATTCCGGAGTAATCGGTTTTAACAATAATCCATCCTCTCTTTCTTCAATATATAATTTCGTCCCTTTTTTTATCTTTAACTTATTGCGGATCTTTGAAGGGATTACAACCTGTCCTTTCGTAGTTACTATTGTTGTTGTCATATATAATTCCTCCTTTTTTAGAAAGTATACCATAAAATTAAAAGTATGTCAAATATTTTTTGTCTTACTTTTTTAAAATATTTAACCTTATTATAAAAAAATATAAATATACTTTGCTTTAAAGTATTGTTTTTTTTAATACTACAATAATACTGATTTTTTTAGGACAGGAATGATAAAACAAAGTTTAAAATTTTCAAAATCATCAAAATAATTCTTAAATAGTTTAATTTTAGTAATAACTATTTTGAACCATTTTAGAACGTCTTTCATCCAGCATTTGCAATCTGCCATCTGTAATTGTCTTTTCAGATTTTCCCTATTATTCTCTTTAACATATTTTTATACTTTTCAATATGATTCTTGACTGATTGTTTTGTTTTGCCTTCTACATAAATATGAAAATATGGTCTGTCATTATCAGGTATGATTAAAATTCTTGAACCACCATCTTTGAATTCTATACCTTCTATATTATTATCATTATCAGATAAAGATAATAATTCTGTCATTACATGTCCCCTTTTTTCCCATGGTATCGGCTCTTCATCAATTATCATATTATATGATGGCAGAGAATCTATCAGCGAAGATAAAGTAGAATCATAATAAGCCAGAAATTCCAGAAATTTTGCAGTTGACATCATTGCATCAAATGTTGGATTAAAATCAGAAAAAATGTAACCACCTTTTTCCTCAGCTACAAAATCTGCTCTTTTTTCATTTGCAACACTCATCATCGCTCTATATGTGGTCCCGCATCGTATCAAATTACCTCCTAATTCTTTTACTACTTCTTCCACATTTGAGGTGCTATTTACATCAACAGCGACTGTTTTTCCTTTATTTTTAAGTAAAAATAATTTTATCATAACTAAAATACCATCGTTATTTCTTAAAATATTACCCTTATCATCTACTATGAATATTTTTTGACTCCCAGCATCAATCATTATACCAGCATTAGCTTTTAATGTTTTAACAGTTGATGCAAGTTTTTCAAGATCCAACTCAAATTTATTATGGTCCCTTGTTAATCTTTTTTCATCAAAATAGGCATTGAGCGCAATAACTTCACAATTCATTTCACCTAATATGGAAGGAAATATATTGGTTGTAATTCCATAAGAATAATCAATTACTATTTTAAATTTTTTCTGTTTTATGAT
>JAOAAI010000167.1 GCA_026418955.1 Candidatus Goldiibacteriota bacterium
CAAAAAAAGAGCAAAACAAGGAAAAAATCTTTTTGAACCACTTTATACAATAGAGCAGGCACAGGAATCATTAAAAAAGTTTGAATCAAAAAATATAGGCGAATATTTTAATATAAATAGTAGGGGAGAGATTTTTGCATATTTTTTAAATGCAGGTCATATTCTTGGTTCTGCAATGGTTATTTTAAAAATAATTGATAAAGGAAGAGAAATAAAAATCGGATTTACAGGTGATCTTGGTAGAAAACAATTACCCATAATAATTGATCCTGATACGATGTATAATATTGATTATCTAATCTGTGAATCTACATATGGGGGTAGAGATCATAAACCAATTGAAACTGCACTGGATAAAATTTCTTTTATAATCAATGATACATATTCAAAAGGTGGAAAGATAATTATTCCTGTCTTTGCAGTTGAAAGAGCACAGGAAATGTTATATATTTTAAATAAACTTTTTATAAATAGAAAAATACCTGCAATGTTGGTATTTGTAGATAGCCCCCTGGCAAAGAGTATAACTGAAGTTTTTATGAAACACAGTGAATGTTTTGATCCTGAAATGCTTGAATTGATGGCAAATAATAAAAATCCTTTCTATCTGGAACTTTTGAAATTCACTGAGAGCGTGGAAGAATCAAAGGCAATAAATGATTATGATAAACCTTGCATAATTTTATCGGCAACTGGTATGTGTGAAGCCGGAAGGATTCTTCATCATTTAAAAAATAATATAGAGGATTCAAGAAATACAATTCTAATAGTCGGTTATCAGGCAAAAGACACCTTAGGTCGCAGATTAGTGGATGGAGAGAAAGAAGTAAAAATTTTCGGTGAATTATATAAAGTAAATGCGAGTGTTTTTGTTATTAATGAGTTTTCTGGACATGCTGGAAGTAAAGATTTAGTTGCATTTATTAAAAAGGCTAAAAAGGATGGAAGATTAAAAAAAATTTTTCTGGTGCATGGAGAACCTGAGCAACAGCAAATTTTAATTGAAAGATTGAATAAGGAAAATATCAATAATGTTATTGCTCCTGAAACAGGATATGAGGAGGAATTATGATGTCAAATATTAAAGATAGTTTAAAGTGGAAAATCGTATTTTATTATTCATAAGATAACGAATATGATAAAATTCAAACATGTTTATAAAATTTATGAAAAAGATATAAGAGCGCTTGATGATATAAGTTTTGAAATATGTGATGGTGAACTTGTATTTATTACAGGTCCATCCGGTGCTGGTAAATCAACGATTTTAAATCTACTTTATAGAGAAGATGTCCCAACAATGGGAACAATACTAGTCAATGATACGGATATATCACATTTAAGAGGTGGAAAAATTTCAAAATACAGAAGGAGTATAGGCTTTGTTTTTCAAGATTTTAAATTACTATTTGATAGATGTGTATTTGATAATATTGCATTACCACTTGAAGTAGTTGGTACTAATAGGCAATATATAAAAAGGGTGGTACTTGAATATATAAAAAAAATAGGGCTTTCTGGTAAAGAAAAATTAAATCCATGGCATTTATCAGGCGGAGAAAAACAAAAAGTGGCAATTGCACGGGCGCTTATTACAAGTCCTTCTTTGATTTTAGCAGACGAGCCAACTGGTAATCTTGATGATTTTTCAGCATGGGAAGTAATTACTATGTTACTTGATGCTAATAAGGCAGGTACAACTGTTATTATTGCCACACATAATAAAGAAATTATTTCAAGGGTGGGTGGTAGGGTTATTAAACTAGATAAAGGCAGGTTAATACATCAGTGAGAGTAATAAGAGAAGTTTTTATAAATTTTAAAAGAAGTGGATTTTTAAGTTTGATTTCTATTGGGACGATTATAGTAACAATTACAGTTCTTGCAGGATATTATCTTATAAGTGAAACAGTAAATCATTTTATGAATGAACTTCAAAACAAAGTTGAAATAGTGGTTTTTCTGAATGATAATATTTCAAAAGATAAAATAGATAATATAATTACTGAGATAAAAGAATTTCCGGAAATATCCGAAGTATTTTTTATCTCAAAATTGGATGCCTATCAAGAATTTGCAAAAGATAAAGAGATGAAGCAAATATTAGATAGCTTTGAGGGCAATCCTTTCCCTGATTCTATTAAAATAAAATTAAAGGATTATACTAAACAAAACATTGAGAAATTGACAACGTTTTTAAATAACAAAGAGGGTGTTTTAGAAGTTCAGTATGGCGGCAAAGATATTGAAGATTTTTTGAATATAATAAATGTTATTAAACTAATAACAGCTGTTGCGGGTGTTATTTTTATTATTGCATCTATTTTGGTTGTTTCAAGTATTATTAATCTAACAATATATGCTAGGCGCCATGATATATATGTTTTTAGGATGGTTGGAGCAACAGATTTATATATAAGATTGCCTTTTATCATGGAAGGTTTGATTCACGGTATAATAGGTGGTTTATTTGGCTGGGTTGTTATTTATATAATAATAAAAATTTTATCATTACAGATACAGAAAGAGATTGGGATTAATCTTTTAAATTTTTATATTTTTAGACCAGAATTTTTTACGGTGAGATTTTTAATCGGATGTATTGTTTCTGGCGCTTTACTTGGTTTTATTGGAAGTTTATTATCTCAGGGGAGAATTCGGGGTGACTATTATTAAAGATGTTATTTTTATTTTTATATTTCTTTTTTTTCTTCCATCTTTTTATTATTCAGAATATATAAAAGAAGAGATAAAAGATTACAGAAAACATCTTGAAGAAACAAAAAAGGAATTGAAAAAAATAAAAGAAAAGATAAATGAAGAAAAAATAGCTATAATGAAAGAAAAACAACAAGAAAAAGCCACAACTAAATATTTACGTAAACTAGAAAGAGAGATAGATATTACAAAAAGAGAAATAGAGGTATTTGATAATAATTTAAAAGTTTTAAATGCAGATATTACTAATATAGAAAAACGTATAAAAGATACAAATGAATATATAAACCAAAAAAAAGATGTTGTTAGAAATATTTTGCGTAAGCAGTATATAAAAGGTCATACTGATATTTTTTCTGTGTTATTAAGTTCAAAAAGTTTTTCCGATTTTATAAACAGGTATAAATTTGTAAAAATACTAAGTTATAAAAATCTTCAGGAAGTTGAGAAGTATAAATCCGCTCTTATACAGCTTGAAGACGATAAAGAATTAATGCTAAACTATAAAAAAGAAATAGAAGAGATAAAAAGACAAAAGAAGAAACAATGGGAAAATTATAAAAATATTAAATGGGAGAAAAGGTTAGCTCTACAAATAATACGTAACAATATAGAAAAAAGGAAAAAGGTATTAAATGAACTTGAGGAAAATTCAAAAAATCTCAGTGATTTCATAGAAAAACTTGAAGTACAGGTGACGCTACAAGATAAAAGTGCAGAGGAAGCTTTTGATAAATTTAGAGGCAAATTTCCATGGCCAGTAAAATCTAGGAATATATTAGCCAGATTTGGAAAATATAAACATCCTAAATTTGGTTCAATCGTATATAATCGTGGTATTCATATCGGTACTAGTTATGGTGAAGATGTTTATTCAATATTTAGTGGTACGGTGAAATATGCTGACTGGTTTGATGGGTTTGGAAAAATGATAATAATCCATCATGGTGGTGGATATTATTCTATATATGGCCATTTATCAGAGATAAATGTGGCAAGTGGTCAAAGAGTTTCAATGAGGGAAAAGATAGGGAAATCAGGAGATACTGAATCATTTTATGGTTCTGAACTATATTTTGAAATCAGAAAAAGGTCAACTCCATTAGACCCAATGAAATATCTTGCAAGATAAATGTTTTATTTTTTTATTTTTATTAAAACAAAAAAACCTACAAAAATAAATATGATATTTGATATCCAGGCAGAAAGCCATGGCGGTAATGCTCCCATTTTCCCCATGGAAAGGCCAATTGTTAAAAATCCCATATAAAAAAAAGCAGTGATAACTGTGAAAATAAAACTCAAAGCAGCATTTAAAAATGATTTATGTGTATAGAATAAAAATGGTATAGAAATACCAAGTAGAGTTAAGATAAAAGTAGCGAGAGGAAATGCAATTTTTAGATGAAAATTTACAAGTTCTTCTCTGTATTGAAAACCGCTTTGTTTTAAAACATCAATTAATTTTTTAAGCCTAAATAGATTTATAGTTAAAGTATCTTCAAAAGAACGCTTAACAACTATAAAATCTTCTGGAGTATCTGTTGTCCATAAT
>JAOAAI010000201.1 GCA_026418955.1 Candidatus Goldiibacteriota bacterium
AGCTATTGGTATTCTTACTATATCAGGTCCTTTGCCACTTGCCATAACACTTACAAATTCCTGTGGTTTGTATTCACGGGCTATGCCTTTTATTTTTATGGTATTATAAGTCTGCTCAAATTGTTTTACCTCTTCATCCCACACCTGTCTTTGTAGTCTATCTGCTTCTATCGGCATATTCCAGACGTTAAGAATGATTTCTGAAAAAGACAGATTTATAAATAAAAAATAAAATAATATAATATAAAAATATCTCATTTTTTCCCTAAAAGTTTATATAATTTATTTACTGCCTTTACAGGATTATTCTCTTTTATAATTCCAGGTAAATTATAATTGCTAATTCCAACGACTGGTTTTTTTCTTTTTATAGCAAAAGCAAGTTCAGATAATGTTCCTTCTTTTCCATCAACCACAATAAGACCAACTGCAGTATTTACTATTATTACATTTCTTGCATCGTTCATGCCAGTCGGAATTGCAATATCTACATATCTGTTTGCATCAGAAGAAAGAGAAGAAGGTAATATCCCAATTGTAATACCACCTGCTTCTTTTGCTCCTTTACATGCTGCCTCCATCACACCAAAAAGTCCTCCACAGACAATAGCATCTTTACGTTTTGCTATTTCAAATCCAACTACTCTGGCATATTCATAAAATCTTTTATTTACCTGACTTCCTCCTATTACTCCTATAATGTTCATCTCTCTATTCAAGCCCCTCCAAGATGTTTTGTGCAAGGCCATACCAATATGTACCATCATCTGGTTTTATATTTTGTAAAATTACCTTTGCATCATTCTTTTCATTTAATTTTAAATGACATTGCGCTTTTTTTATTTTGACATCCTGTATATTAAATGTTTGAGGATATTTTTCTAAAATCAATTTCAAATCTGCTAATGCCTCTTTATATTGGCTAAGTTGATAATAAGTAATTGCTCTTCCAAACAATGCATCTGCAACCATGTTATGTTTTGGAAATTTATCAATAAAAGTATTATAATATTCAAGCGCTTCTTTATATTTTTCCATATTAAAATAAGCATCCGCGATCCCAAGATATGCAAAAGGCAATGCTTTTGAACTTCTATAAGTTTGAATTATTTCCTGATATGCAGAAATTGCTTTTTCATATTTTTCTTCTTTTGATTTAAACATTCCATACATACTGGCATCTTTTGAATCCACAACAGGTCGGGTTAACATAAAATTAGCCCGCGAAAGAATTTTTTCAGCTTTTTCCTCTGTTATCTTTTTATTATTAATATAAAAAACAATACCAGCTATCAAAATAACTGTGACTATAATTGATATAATATAATTATCCCTCTGCTTTTTAAATGACTCTTGTAATTTTCTAATCATTTCCTCAAATTCATTTGTCTTTATAAGTTTTTTCACCTCTTTATGCTTTATCCTTTTTTCCATCTCATATTTCCTCCAATTTTTATTTTAAAGATGCTACTATACCAGCGTTAAATGTAAAAAATTGATAATTATCACCCAAACCACCTTGCAAAGACACCTGATTGTAAAGTATTTCAATATTTGCAGCAAATGAATTATTAATAGGATAATTCAATCCACCTCCAAGAATAACACCAAATGCATTATCATTTTTTGTCTTAGCAACATATTCTCCAGGTGTACCAGTTGGTTCTGCAAAAACAAAAGTTGTCATAAACATTCCTAAAGCTAATTTCCCATAGGGCCATATAAAAAAATCAGGTAAATACGGAGCATACACAACTTCTACATCTAAAACTGTAGAATTGAAAGGAGCTGGAGCATCATTTGCTTTATACATCATATTAACCATTGAAATGCCTCCACCTATGGATATCTCTGCATCAAAACCCTTTCTAACCGATAACCCATAATTATATCCCATATTAACATAATTAGCCATATCACCAAGTGGATAAGCAATTCCTCCTCGTGGATGGATTATCCAATATTCAACAGCAACTCTTTGAGAAAATAAATTACATAAATTTAATGCAAAAAATATATAGATAAAAATTATTACTTTTTTCATAATTTCCTCCTGAAGTTTGTTTGTAAATTTACATTGTATTCTCTTAATAATAATATCAAAAATTAAAAAATTATCTACAAATATCTTTAATTAGATTATTTATTTTTCAATATCTTTTTTATAATTTCTTTTGAATTCTCTATTACTTCAAAAATTTCAATATCATTTAAACCAGCGCTTTTTAATATTTTTTGTCTTATTATATCTGTAACTATAT
>JAOAAI010000252.1 GCA_026418955.1 Candidatus Goldiibacteriota bacterium
TATTTATATCTTTTATCATAAAAATCACCTTCTTTTAAAAAAAATGGTGGGCGCAACTGGGGTCGAACCAGTGACCTTCAGCTTGTCGAGCTGACACTCTAACCAGCTGAGCTATGCGCCCACGCTATGATTAATATAAATTTTATTATATAATATAAGAGTGTCAAGGAATTTTTATGTTAATTTTGGAAAAGTACAGGCACATGATGGTTAAGCAAAAATAGTAAAATTAGGTATAATAATTAATAAAAGGATTGCCTACTTAAAGGCAATCCTTAAAAAAATATTTAAAAAATGTGTTGTTTACTTTTATATTTACATAAGAAAAAAATGCTTGAATACTATCAAAATATAAATAATTACAAAAAATATATGAAAAATGTTTGACTTCTACTATTTTTTGCTTTAGAAATTGTTTTAGTGGTATAAAAATACATCATAACAGAGACTTTTAAAAAAATTGAATCTTTAAGTCCTATTGTTAAATATATTCCTCCTAATACCCATAATGTTAACTCCGATTTTAAATCTTCTCTAAGATTAATTGAAGATGAGTTTTATTCTAAAGAAACCTTCTCCTCTAAACTTAACTTCTTAAATAAATCTAAAACTTTTCAATTGTTTTTTAATTTTACAAGAAAAAATTCTTATAAAGATTTTAAAATCTCCATCTGTTATATTATCTAAACACAACTTATCTTACAATATCGCTTTTATTCAACATATTATCATTGATGGATTAATATAGACAAAATTTCTCCTGTGAATATAATTAAATATAATTATCTGTACAATTATGGCTTTATTCTCCCAAAAAATTAATTTTTATTAAAAATGTAAAAAATTTTACAATTTATTATTTTTTAAAAAACAAAATTTTAGAATTAAATAATGTAATTAAAATAATAATAAATAATATAAAAATTATATCATTTTTTCTGATTTTGTATTTATCTTTTATATTTATTTTATTATGTGGAGAGAAACCGCGCGTCTCAAGAGCAACTATTAAATTTTGTGCCTTTTTAACACCATTTAAAATAAGTGGAACTACAAGAGGAATATATGATAGAATTCTTTTTATAATACTTCCTTTTGAAATATCATTACCCCTTGCTTTTTGTGCCTCTACAATTGTAAAAGCAGTCGTCGTAAACGAATCAACAAGTTTAAAAGAAAGTAAAACAGTAAAAGCCACTGGATAAGGTAAACCAAATAGTAAAAGTCCATAAGCAAAATCTTCATAAGAGGTTATACTCAAAAATAAAAGTCCGGCAAGAAGCATATTCAAGAATCGCAATGAAAATAACGCAGCATAATATAATGCTCCTTTGTAATAATAAAAATTTTTATAAAAATATATTTTTTCATCACTTTTACTTTTATAGAAAAAAAACCATAAAACAAAAGTCATAAAACCTATTAATAAAAACAAAAACAAAATTTTTTTTAAACTCAAAAGTGAATCTGATAAAATAAAAAAAATAAAAAGTAAAACGGATATAATAATCATTTCAAAAATATTATTTATAATAAATATCATAAAAAACAAAAACATCACAAATAAAATTTTTATTCTTGGATCTAGTTCATGAAAAAATGTTCTTTTATCCGTCCAGAAAAACACACTCATTTTTTACTCCAACAGGTTTTAAATTCCATTTCATTTAAAATAATTTTACCATTAATTCTATTTGTCAGTTCCATTATATCCGTTTTTTTCAGGTTTGATTTTTTTAATAACATGTCATTATTGAATACTTCCCGTTTATTGCCAAAAAATAAAATTTCTCCATTATTCATTAAAAGCATTTTGGTGCCATATCTAGAAATCACTTCTATATCATGGGTTATCATTAGAATTGTTTTTCCACTAGCATTCAATTCACATATAATTTGCATAAGGGACTCAAGTGATGGATAGCCAAGCCCTGTAGTTGGTTCATCCATTATAAGAACATCAGGTTCACCAACAAGCAATGAAGCACAGGCAACTTTTTGTCTATCTCCTTTAGGCAAGTTAAATGGATCCGCATCTTTTTTTTCAAAAAGACCCATAACTTTTAAAATATTTTCTGTCTTTTCATTTATTATATCAGGTCTAAAACCAGATATTTTCAATATAAACGATACTTCATCAAAAACTGTTTCTGCAAATATCTGATTATCTGGATTTTGATAAATATATGATATTTTTAATTTTTCATCTGATTTTATTATGTCTCCTTCATTTTTACCTATAGAAATAATGCCTGCTAAAATCTTCATAAGGGTTGTTTTACCAGAACCATTAGGCCCTGCAATTACAATAAAATCTCCTTTTTCAATTTCAAAATTTATATTATTTAAAACATAATTTTTATATCCTTTGTATCTATATTTTAAATTCTTTATGGAAATTATTATCTCTTTATTATTATTTTTACTGTTGCTTATAATCTTTTCATATTCTTCTTCTTTAAAAATAAAATTTTCTTTTATATACACACAAGCATCGTTAATAGAAGATGTTGGAAAAATCTTTTTTATAAATGGTATTGTGAGGCCAGCACTCTTTAAAATCTCTTCTTTTTTAAAAGGATCATTACCATCATAAATAATTTCACCATCTTTAAGTATAATTATCCTAGTAAAAAAATCATAATAATCCAATGATTGTTCAAAAAATAAAATTGTTTTTTCTTCTCCTTTAAGAAAATCAATAATCTCATCCCTTGAAAATTGATCTATATCAGTAAATGGCTCATCTAATATTATAATATCAGGATCTGAAGAAAGTAGCGCAAGCAAAGCTACCTTTTGCTTTTCTCCACCTGAAAGTTCCGTTATATCCCGATCAAAAAACTTTTCTATTTTAAATTTTTCACTTAACTTTTTTGCAAAATTAAAAGCCTCTTTATAAGGAGTATTCTTGTTAAGAGGATAAAAAATCAATTCTTCTTTAACCGTTGTTGTAACCAATTGCGATTCAAAATCCTGTAATAAAATTCCGACTTTTTCAAAAATTTGTTTTGAGGTCAAATTTTTAACATTGATATTAAATAAAAAAAATTCTCCTTCTAATATACCATTTTCTATTTTAGGTAATATGCCAGAAATAATTTTTGAAATAGTTGTTTTACCTGCGCCATTTTTTCCAGCAAATAAAATTCTTTCCTTTTTGTCAATACAAAGGTTTAAATTTTTTATTACATATGGTAAATTTTGTTTATATTTAAAAGAAATATTTTTTAAATTTATCATTCCTTATAAATCAATCCCATTTTTTCTATTCTCTTGTAAAGGAGTTTTAATAAAATACTACCCAGAATTGAAGACATTACTGAATTGTTGATAAAAATTATTAAAAAAATTGCCATTCCAGGCGCTAGCTTTATTACTTCAACTCCTGCGCCTATTATTACAGCACATACAAAACTGGAAATAATTGATATAAAAATAAATATTCCTATTTGTTTCACATCTAAAATTACCTCTGTCTTTATCAAAATATTCCATAATTTATATGCTACATATGAAAAAAAGAAATTACCAATAAAACCAAAAATGCTACCAAGTGTAAGCATTCCAAAAAAATCAGCTATTAAATTACCTATTGCTGAGCCCCATGCAGCTGCAGGACCGAATAACACACCAAATAATACAGGAATCACACTACCTGGGCGTAATTCAGTCAAACCAGGTATTATCTGTATTGGTTTAAAAGGGATGAGCATGCCAGCATAAATTGCTGCTGTTATGGCAACCATAACAATTTGTTTTGTGCTATTGAAAACATTAAATATTTCTTTCATGTTATACCTCTTAATTATTTTCAATTAGATTTAAAATTTCTTCTAGTTCTTTTTTTATATTTAACAATTTTTGTTCCTTTATTTTATTATCAAAACCAAAAAGTTGCATCTGTTCACCCTCTTTATTTGCTAAAATCTCCGTAAGTTTTCTCTTTGCTCCACTTATTTTATATTCATCCTCATAAAGTAATTTTTTAATAATAAAAATAATATCTATTTCCTTTTTTGTATATTTTCTCTGTCCAACTCTATTTTTTAATGGTTTCAACTCATCAAAATTCTGTTCCCAAAATCTTATAACCGATTCTCGCACACCTGTAATCTGTGCAACTTCACGTATTGGATAGTACTTTTTTTCTTTTATTTCCATAAAATACCTCCAGTATTATAATTTGAATCCTAATCACAAATATAAATTTCAGATATTATTATTTATATATTTTTATTTATGAAAGAAATTCATTCTCTGATTTTGGTGATCTACTCATAAGATCTGCCATAGATTCATATATTGATTTATTTTTGTAAAGAACATTGTATACTTCTTCTGTTATTGGCATTTCCACTTTATATTTTTTTGACAATCTATAAGCAGATAAAGTTGTTTTCACACCCTCTGCTACCATCTCCATATTTTTTAAAATTTCTTTTATCTTTTTTCCCTTACCTAGTTCCTCTCCAACCATCCTATTTCTGCTTAACTTGCTAGAACAGGTAACAACTAAATCTCCTAGCCCTGAAAGGCCAAAAAATGTTTCGTCTTTTGCTCCCATTTTAACTCCGAGTCTTCTTATTTCTGCAAGCCCTCTTGTAATAAGACCTGCTTTAGTATTATCACCTATGCCTAATCCATCAAGTATGCCAGCAGCAATCGCAATAACATTCTTTAAAGCTCCACCTATTTCCACACCTAGTACATCTTCATTTGTATATACTCTAAAATAATTTGTAAAAAAAATTGACTGAACTATTTTCGCTATAGAAATATCTTCTGATGCTGCGACAACTGTTGTTGGAACTTTTCTTGCTACCTCTGCTGCAAGTGATGGTCCAGATAAAACCGCAATATCCACATCTTTTATAATCTCTTTTATCACCCGAGACATTGTCAATAATGATCTTTGTTCAATACCTTTTGTAACACTTATAAATAATTTTCTTCTACAGTTGAATTTATTTATTTTTAATAAAACATTTCTCATAAAATGTGAAGGAACGGCAAGAACAATAATTTCTGAACTTTCAATAGCGAGTTTTAAATCATTTGTTATTAAAATATCACGTGGTATTTTTATACCTTTTAAAAATTTGTAATTTTCACGTCTCTGTAAAAGTTGTTCTGCATAATCTTTAAAATATTCAAATAAAATAACATTATTATGTCTCTCATTTAAAATAAGAGAAAGTGTTGTTCCCCATCCGCCTGCACCTATTACTGAAACATTCATAATTTATTTTACCTTTTTCTTTGCCTTTATTTCAAATCTATTTTCATTTCCTGTAAGCAAACGTTTTATATTTTCTTTATGTTTATAAATGATAAATATAGATGCCAATAATGAAAAATATAATATAATATTTAAATATCCTGTTTCCCCATAAATAAAAACAAAAGCTGGAAATAAAATAGAAGCAATAATTGAACTAAGAGATATGTATTTAAAAAGAAAAAGAACAATTATAAAAATTATAAAACTAGAAATCAATGAAATTGGAGCAAGTGCAAGAAAAACTCCAAACGATGTGGCAACACCTTTACCTCCTTTAAAATTTAAAAAAACTGTAAAGGTATGTCCAAGAATAGCAGCTATACCTGAAAAAATTGGTACTAGTAAAATATCCTTAAATAAAATTTTAGAAATAAATACAGGGAGATAACCTTTTAAAGCATCAAAAATTAAAACAAAAATAAACCATTTAATCCCAAGAACTCTGTTAACATTTGTAGCACCTATATTACCACTTCCAACAGTTCTTATATCTATTCCTTTTAATACTTTCACAACAATATATCCTGTTGGAATGGATGCAAAAAGATATGTGAATAATAAAAATAAAATAATCCAAAAATATATCAAGTTATTTCTCCTTTTGCTTTATTTTAAATTTTATAGAAACACCTTCAAATCCAAAATTATCTCTAATCTTGCCTTCAATATATCTTAAATATGAATCATTTAATTTTTCTTTTCTATTTGTAAAAATAACAAATGTTGGTGGAGCTATTTTTACTTGTGTCATATAATAAATCCTCAAGTGCCCACTTTTTCCTGTCACTGTTTTGTTATATATTATATCATTAAAAGCTCTGTTCAAAGAAGATGTTGGTACTCTATGATTATACTGATTTTCCACTTTAATTACAATATCTAATAATTTTTCAATATTCATTTTTTTTAAAGCAGAAATAAAAACAACAGGCATGAAATCAAGAAATGGAAGATGTTTTTTTATATAATCAAGATATTTTTCTTCTAAATTTTCTCTTTCTTTTGGAGATATAATATCCCATTTATTAATAACTAATATAATACCTTTATAATTTTCATGTATATATCCAAGAATTTTTTTATCTATTTCAAGTATACCATCCAAAACATCAATTACATGAATAATGATATCAGAACGTTTAATATTAGCAAAAGCTCTTCCAATGCTGTATTCTAAAACCTTTTCATTTATATTCTTTCTTTTCTTAATACCAGCAGTGTCAACAAATATATATTTTTTATTTTTAATTACGACTTCTGTATCAATTGCATCACGTGTTGTGCCAGGTATATCGGTTACTATCATTCTTTCCTCATCAATAATTGCATTGAATAGCGAAGACTTACCTACATTCTCTCTACCGGTTATTGTTATTCGGGTTATTTTTTTTTCTTCTTCTTTTTTATCTGTATATTTATATGGTATTAATGATATTATATGATCAAGAATTGAATCCAATCCTATAGAGTGTTCGGCAGATACAGGAAAAATTTTATCTACTCCCAATTCATAAAATTCGTTTGCATTATTTGTTAATTTATCATTATCACATTTATTAACAACCACTATAAAATTCTTATTACTTTGCTTTAAATATTGATAAATTTTTTTATCATCTGGCATAAGACCTGCTATTGCATCTACCACAAAAAGAACAAAATCAGATTTCTTTAATATTTCTTCTATCTGTTTTAAAACAAGTTGTTTTATTTTATCTGGATTTTCATAAAGAATTCCTCCTGTATCAATGAGTTTAAAGCTTTTACCAAGCCAAGTTACATTGCACTCTATCATGTCTCTTGTGACGCCAGGATAATCATCTACAATTGCTTTGTGTCCA
>JAOAAI010000007.1 GCA_026418955.1 Candidatus Goldiibacteriota bacterium
GCAATTATGTGGAATTCGGTAAATGTAGAAGGTAACATATATGGGATTCCTTATGATTCTTTTTTTACCACTCTTTTTTATAGACGTTCTATATTTGAAAAATGTGGAATAATTAATCCGCCGGAAAATTGGAATGATGTGATAAAATACAGTAAAATTATAAATAGTAAATTAAAAAATGTCTGGGGCATTGCATTACAACCAGATATGTTTATTTTTATGGATTTCATATGGCAATTTGGTGGAAATTTTTATGAAAATAATGAAATTAGTCTTGATAATCCAACGGTTGCCAAAGTATTAAAATTTTGGCATGATTTAAAATGGAAACATAAAATAACTCCACCACAGAATATTTTGTATAATTATGATATAGAACAGTTTTTTTCAACTGGTAAGATAGCAATGATGATAGGTGTTGCAAATAGATTGCCCACAATGGCGCGCAGATATGGGCTTGATTTAAGCGATGTGGAAATAGTTCCACTGCCAGCTGGCCCAGATAAAATAAAAGCATGGCATGCAGGAGGCGATGCTTTCATAATAAATGCATTTATATCAGAAGAGAGAAAAAAGGCATCATGGGAGTATATTCAGTTTATTTTATCTCCTTTGAATCAATTATGGAAATGGAAGAGGATGAAGGAATTAAAAATGATAATTTTCCCAGGAGACTTTTCATGTGCTACAAATTTAATTAATATGCCAGAGTTTGAAAAGGTAAAAGGACTACTTGAATATGCACATTCTGAACCAACCTTTTATAAATGGCCAATGATAAAAGAAGATTTTAATAAATATGTACTTGAAAGAATATTTATAGAAGAGGATATTGATTTTGAAACACTACTTTATGATTTTTCAGTTAGAATAAAAAAGGAGTATTATGGCAGATAATATTTTTAATAAAGTTAGCAGTGAACTGACAGAAACAACAATAACATCGATGCTTGATGAAGAAATTAAAATGCATAAAAAGGAGCCACCAAAACTGCCTATTATAAAACTTAAATTACCACCGAAAGAATCTGTAATCAAAATAAAAGAAAAGAAAAAGTCAGAAGAGTCAATTTTTAAAGTTTTACAGGAAACAAAAGTAGAAGAGCCTCCAAAGCCAGCTGTTCCTTATACTACTTTAATTCAAGAGATGAGAAAATCATGGCGTTTTCGTAGATTTGGTAAGCCATTAAAAACATACGCTTTAAAAAGGCCTGCTTCACCTTTGCCTGTTTTAAGAAAGGAAGAAATAAGAAAACAAAAGTTTTATAAATTAAAAAAGGAATTTATAGGGATGGAATTGTTAACACCCGGACTCATAGTTTTTCTTCTATTCAGTTGGATTCCCATAATAAAGACGTTTATTATAAGTATGCAACGGATAACATCCATGCATACGGTCGAATTTGTTAGATTGGAAAATTTTTTTAAACTTTTTACAGATTTAAAATTTTGGGAAGCGTTTGGCCATTCAATTACACTATCACTTTTGGTTATAGCTTTTGGAGCATGGATTCCTTTTTTAATTGCTCTTTATATTTATGAGATGAAAAAGGGTTCCGGACTGGTTAAAGTTCTTTATTTTATTCCTTTTTTAACGCCAGCAGTTCCTGCTTCAATATTATGGAAATGGATTTATAATCAGGGTTTTGGTCTTTTAAATTCTGTTATATCTCTATTCGTACCTGGTAATGTTTATATTGGCTGGCTTACTGATTCAAAGATTGTATTATTTTCAATTGCAATTGTTTTTGTATGGAAGATTATTGGATGGGCAACGCTTATATATCTTGCAGGTTTACAGAATATACCCAAGACACTATTTGAAGATGCATCACTAAATGGGGCAACAGTATGGCAGAAAATAAAAGAAATAATACTTCCATCAATGATACCTGTTATTGTCACAGTTGTTTTTTTACAGCTTATAAGTGGTTTACAGGTTTTTACTGAGGTTTATATAATGACAAATGGCGGTCCTAGTGCTGCATCGGAAGTAATTGCAACATATATATATAAAAAAGCATTTTTATATATGGATATTGGTTATGCGTCTGCGGTTGCTGTATTTTTCCTATTTATCCTTGTTTTTATAACTTTATTGAGAATGAATATTAATTTTAAGAGAGGTTAATAAATGGCAAAAAAGAGTTCATCAGATGAGGTACGTTATCTTTTTCCATTTTATGAAATGAAACAATCCAGAGTCAGGATAATTTATAATATATGGGGAGTTTTTGTATATAGTTTTGCGATTTTGATATCTATTCCTTTTGTATGGATGTTAATTACAGCAATGTTACCTATTAATTATATTTTTTCACCATTGGATGAAGTGATAAAAAATTTTAAATTAAATTTTGAATATTTCAAAAAGGCTTGGGAGATAGTGCCATTTTCTCTTTATTTTTTTAATAGTTTTTTTGTATCTATATTGGTTGTTTTTGTTCAAATAATTATAAGTTCAATGGCAGCATATTCTTTATCTAAATTAAAACCATCTATTTATCATATTGTTCTTATACTTTTTCTTTCAACTGTTTTGATTCCATTTGAAACAATAGCTATACCGCTTTATTTGACACTTAAAGATTTTTCATTACCAGGTATTTTCAGCATAAATTTAATAAATACATACTGGGCTTTGATTTTGCCACCAATTGCCAATGCGGTAAATATTTTTATTTTTAAAAGTTTTTTTGACAAGTTGCCTAATGATTTTTTGGAATCAGCTAGAGTTGATGGCTGTTCTGAGATAAGAATATTTTATAATATTGTTCTTCCTATTTCTAAACCAATAATTGTTGTTCTTTCAATCATAAATTTTGTAAATATTTGGAACTCTTTTTTCTGGCCTTTAATTGTAACAAATGATCCTCAGATATTCACACTAATGCTTGGTATTTATAAAATTATAGAGGATGGTCAACCATGGAATATTGTTATGTCTGCTGTTACAATTTCAATGATACCAAATATTATATTATTTATTGTTTTTCAGAGACAGATAATGAAAGGCATCGTTTTTACAACACTACAAGAATAAGATTTTATGGAGGTTTTTATGACAAAAAAATTAAAAAAGGGTAAAGAAAAAAATTACGAAAAAAAACTTGATATGGCTGAACATGATTACAAATTGAAAATGCTGGGTATATCAAACAGAATTACTAAATTTATTATTAGAACTTTATTGTTACTAATACCGATTATTATTTTATTAATATGGCTGGTAAAAACAATAAAATAAATAGAATTAATATAAATGAATTTATTGATTACGCAATAATTGCCAGATTAAAAAAAATAATCAATAAAAAAAGATTTTTACATTCTTTAAGTGTTGCAAAAATTTCTATTTTACTTGCAGAAAAATTTAAAGTTAATTTAAAAAAAGCAGCAATTGCAGGTTTGCTTCATGATTGTGCAAAAACGATGCCTCATAATCTGGCAAAAAAATATTTAAAAATATTGAAAGCAGATGATTTGAAAAAAGAAAATTCAGCAATATGGCTTCCATATATAGGATATCTGTATGCAAACGATATTTTTAAAATAAAAAATAAAGAGATATTAAATGCTATAAAATATCATACTGTTGGTCATAAAAAAATGCAAAAATTGGCAAAAATAATATATGTTGCAGATTATTTTGCTCATGATAGAAAATTTATTTCAAATAAAATACTTGTTAATTTTTTAAAAAAGAATATATCTCTTGATAAGTTAGTCTTGTTTGTTTTAAAAGAAAAAATATATTATTTATTAAGAAAACAACGTAAAATTCATATAGAAGCAATTAAATTATATAACAGTTTATTATAAAACAATAAAATTAAGGGAACAATAAATTTTTAATTGCGAAACATATTTTTTGTATAATAAAATTAAAAATTAAAAATTTTACAAAAAATTTGACAAAATTTAATTTATAGTATATAATTAAATTAGAAAATGAAAAAGAAGGTGATATAATGACACCTATAAATCCAGAAGAGATAAATACAATAAAAGAGTTGCTAGCAACAAATGAAGCCCTTGGTATAATATGTTATTCAAAACATCATCTTCAAGGAAGAATAAACTGCACAAAATTATCTGAATTGTTAAAAATTCCAATAAATAAATTAAAAGAATTATGTACAAAACTTGAAGAAAAAAAAGTATTAAAGATGTATAAAGTTGGTCTTGATATTGAGATAGAATTACTTGATAAAGAGGACAATGAATTAAAGAAAATTTTAGACGAAATTATATGGAATAATAAAGAAGAATATGGGAAAATATATAAAAAACTTGTTACATCTGAACTTCTTGATTTTATGAAAGAATAAATAATTTGAATCTTTAAATCTTCGGATTAAAAAATTGACATCATTTTTTTTCTGTGATAATCTTATTAAATATAATTCAATAACAAAAAAGGATAAGATATGAAAAGAGTTTTTTTTATTTTAATTATTTTATTTTTTTTATTAAATTGTAGCACAAAACAAGTAGTTAAAGAAAATAAAACTACAAATATATCACAAAATAATATTGATGTAGTTCAGAATACCATTACTGTAAGTGCCGTAGATATATCAAAAGAGACATTAAAACAGAACGATTATGATAATATAACTCCTGTTCCTACACATACTCAGGAGTCAATTACTATAACAGCTAAAGTTTTAATTGGACCCAAGCAAAAAGATAAACAAAAAGATAAAATAGAAATAGAATCACAAAGATTTTTTCCAGCTTCAATTGGAAATAAATGGTTTTATCAAGGATACTGGAAAAATGATAAAGATAAAAAAATAGTAAAAGTAAAGGCAGAGATTTTAAATATAGAAAAGAGAGATGGTAAAGAATATTTTTATTATTATGCACCTAAGGTTGGTATAAGATATTTGAATAGAAAAGATGAGAAGGGTGTTTATATGCGTGTGATTAAATTTCCTTTTCCGATATTTAGTTTTGCACTTATTGAAGTTGATATTGTGCCGGAAATGCTTGTTATAAAATTTCCATTAAAAGTTGGTGAAAAATGGACTCAGAAAGCAAAAGCCAGTACCACTCTTTTTGGTTTTTGGAAAATTGAAAGAGACATACAATCGGATTTTGAAGTTGTGGAAAAAGTTAAAATAAATACTGGGGTTGGTGAAATAGAAGCATATCATATCAGAGCTAATGTTGATAACAGTTATGAAAAAACAGTAGAAAATTATTGGTATGGTAAGGATATTGGCTATTCTGTCAGTGATACCACTTCATATTTTGTTAAAGTTCATGGATATATAATAAAAGATGAGAAAACCGGTGAGATAAGAAAAGTGATTCCACCTGAGGGGACTAAAGAATATGAATAAAATTATTAAAATTTTAATAAAATTTATTATGATAATTTTTTTATTTACTTCATGTTCTATAAAGAGAATTACAATTGATTCAACAGGGCTTTTTATGGATGATATTTCAGATTCTTTTTTTGAAGAAGGAGACATTGATTTTGCCGAACAGGCTATACCTGCAAATCTTAAATTACTGGATGGTTTGATAAAAGGTTCTTCTTATGAAAATGATGGACTTTTATTGAAAGGGTGTAAAATGTTTGGTATGTATGCAATGGGTTTTTTAGAAGACACAAGTACTGATAAAAAAATTGAAAAGAAAAATTTAAAAAGGGCTTCTGCTTTTTATGAAAAAGCGAAAGATTATGGTCTTTTAATTTTTAAAAAAAAGGCAGATTTTAAAGCCGCTTTAGAAGGAACAATTGATGATTTTATTAAAATAATGCCAGCTTTTAATGAAAATGATGTTGAACTTTTATTTTGGACAGCTTTTGCTTGGGGTTCATATATTAATTTAAACAGAACTTCTCCTTATGCTATAGCTGACTTGCCTAAAGTAAAAATTATGATGGAGCGTGTTATAGAATTAAATGATAAATATTTTTATGGTTTGCCGCATTTATTTATGATTGTTTATTATTCTATGCCCAAGATGTTTGGTGGTAATCTAGAAAAAGCAAAAGAAGAATATGATAAAATAACTAAAATTTCAGATAATAAATTTATACTTGCTGATTTTTTTATGGCAAAATATTATGCAGTCCAAGCACAGGATAAGGAATTATTTATAAAATTATTGGATAAAGTGGAAAATACCCCTGATGATATTATAAAAGAAAAACTATTTACTCAGGTTGCAAAAAAGAAAGCAGCTGTATTAAGAGAGAAAACAAAGGAATTGTTTTAGTTTGACAACAAAAATTATATTTATTTTGTCAAATTTCATAGAAATGTTTTGAAAAGATACTTGAAAATAATATTTATAAAAGATTTTGTAGTTTTGAAGATTTGAAAATGCGAAAATTTTAAAACTTAAAAATTAATAATAGGAGTGATTAATATGAAAAAAATATTATTTTGTATTTTAATTTTAATTATACCTGTTATCTTATTTTCTACACCACTTGAAATAAAATTTGCAACAGTTGCACCCGAAGGTTCCACTTGGATGAATGTTATGCAAGAATTAAATGATACTATTATGGAAAAAACAGGTGGAACTGTAAAATTCAAATTTTATCCCGGTGGAGTTTCTGGAGATGAAATTGATGTTTTAAGGAAAATGGATATAAACCAAATTCATGCCGCTGGTTTTACATCCCAGGGACTAGGTGAAGTTGTAAAAGAAGTTAGAATATTAAATGTGCCACTTCTAATAAAAAATGATGAAGAAGTTGATTATATTTTGTTAAAAATGGCTCCATATTTTGAAAAACAATTTGAAAAAAAAGGTTATATTGTCCTGGGCTGGCCAGAAGTTGGTTTTGCATATGTTTTTTCAAAGAAAAAAATTGATTCCATAGAATCTTTTAAAAAAATTAAAATGTGGATATGGGGAGAAGATGTTCTTGTAAAT
>JAOAAI010000048.1 GCA_026418955.1 Candidatus Goldiibacteriota bacterium
AAGAAAAACCTGATTTTGTAATGATAAATTCTTGGTCTTATTTTAGTGATTGGTTGGTTATTTTTAGTTCTTTGTTTTTAAAAACTAAGTTATGTTTACGATTTGATAATCCATTATCTCATGAAAAATTCAAATCAAAATGGAAAGTATTTTTGAAAAAAATAATTTTAGGTTTTCTATTTAGAAAAGTTGATTATTTTTTTTATGTAGGTTATGAGAATAGAAAATTTATTAATTTTTATGCCAAAGAAAATTTTAAAATGATTTTTACTCCTCATGCAGTTGACAATGATTATTTTGAAAAAGAATATCAAAAATTAAAGGATAAAAAAGAAGAATTAAGAAAAATATTTAATATTCCTCAAAATGATATTGTTTTGCTTTTTGTTGGCAAATTAATTAAAACAAAGAATCCTTTAGATTTACTATTAGCTTATGAAATAATTTATAATCAAAAAAATATTAAAAATATATCATTAGTTTATGTTGGTGAAGGAGAATTGAAAAAAGATATCGAAAAATTTATAAAAGAAAAAAATTTAGATAAGGTATTTTTAGTTGGTTTTCAATCGCAAAAAGAATTACCCAAATTTTATTCATTAGCTGATATTTTTATTTTACCTTCTGGTTTAGAAACTTGGGGGTTGGTAGTTAATGAAGCAATGAATTTTGATTTACCAATTATTGTTTCTAATTTAGTTGGTTGTGGTCCAGATTTAGTAAAAGAAGGAGAAAATGGACATATTTTTAAAGCTGGAGATATTGGAAATTTAATTGATAGCATATTAAAATTAATTAATAATAAAAATATATATGGCCAAAATTCAAAAAAGATAATTAAAAATTATACTTATCAAAAAAGCGCTGAAAATATTTTAAAAATAATTAATTTATGAAAAATAAAATATATATAGAAGTTAGAAAATAATTTTAATTTTTAAAATGTTTAATTATATTAAAAAACGTTTTGGACATTGGACACCGAGATATATTTATAATAGAATAGGCCTATTTATCAACGAAAAATTACACCCAGACTGGCCATGGTTAACAAAAGATGCTGTTTTACTATTAAATCAATTATTAAAAAATGAAGATATTGGATTAGAATTTGGCTCAGGAAGAAGTACGATATGGTTTGCTAAAAGGATTAAAAAATTAATTAGCATTGAACACGACAATAACTGGTTTGAATTTGTAAAAACTAAATTAAAAAAAGAAAATATAAACAATGTAGATTATTATTTAAAATCAGAAACAGATTATTTAAATATTTTAAATAATATAGATAATAATTCAATAGATTTTGTATTAGTTGATGGCTTAAGAAGAGATGAGGTATCAAAATTGGTTTTGCCCAAAATAAAAAATGGGGGGATCTTAATAATAGATAATATTAATTGGTTTATTCCATCAAATTCTTATTCTCCTTCTTCTAAAAGAAATAACAATTTTGAATCAGAAATATGGAGAGAGGTTTGGTTAGCTATTAAAAATTTTAGAAAAGTTTGGACAACAAACGGTGTTACTGATACATTAATAGTTTTAAAATATGAAGAATAAATTAATTAAAACATTAGCTTTTTTAACTAGAAATTTACCTTATATTAAGGGCGAAAAAAGAATTTGGAGATTAATATATAATCCAGATAAAAGACAAAATGATTATATTGAGACAATTATTCCCTATGATAAAAATTTAAAAATTCATATAAATACATCAAGTTTTATCGAATGGGATATATTTGTTTCTGGTTATTATGAACCACATATTGTTAAGTTAATTAAAAAATATTTAAAAAAAGATGATGTTTTTGTCGATGTAGGAGCAAATATTGGTTGTCATACTTTAATTGCTGCAAAAATTTGTAAAAAAGTTATTGCTATTGAGCCAGAACCAAATGTTAGAAATAGATTAATTCAAAATATTAAATTAAATAATTTGAAAAATGTTATAGTATATGATTATGCTATTTCTGATTATGTTGGAGAAGGAAATTTGTATCCGCCATTAGATGATAATTCTCATAAAGGATTATCTTGTTTAATTTACAAAAATGATTTAAATCTTAAAAATGAAAGTATAAAAGTAAAAGTCATAACCTTAGATGAATTATTGAAAAACGAAGAAAAAATTAATTTTATTAAGATAGATATAGAAAGTTTTAATAGGACAGCTATTTTTGGAGCTAAAAATATAATTAAAAAATTTAATCCAATAGTTTTATATGAAAGAGACGGGACAGATATTATGCAATTTTTTTAATTTGTAAAAATATAAGAATTATTATAATATAATTTAATAATGTAATGAAATATAAAAATTATAAAAAATTTATAGTTACAACAACAATAAATATTCCAACTGAAGCTATATATAAATATTTATCTTTTCAAGACTGGTTTTTTGTAATAGTAGGAGATCTTAAAACTCCTCATAATTTATATAAAAAATTAGAAAAAAAATATAAAAATTTAAAATATTTATCTCCTGAATATCAAAATAAAAAGTATAATAAATTAAGTAAATTATTAGGATGGAATAATATACAAAGAAGAAATTTGGGTTTTATTGAAGCTTATGTGCATGGCGCAGAAATTATTGCTACTGTTGATGATGATAATATTCCTTATAAATTTTGGGGCAAAAATATTTATATAAATAAAGAAATATTGGTTGATTATTATAATAGTGATTCTATTGTAGCGGATCCATTATCAATTACAGATTACAATTATTTATGGCATAGAGGTTTTCCTATTCAGTTATTGCCTCAAAAAAATAAAATTAAATATTTAGGCAAGAAAAAAATAAAAGTTTTAGTTCAAGCAGATTTATGGAATGGTAATCCAGATATAGATGCTATTGCAAGGATAGCTTTTGATAATCCTATAGTAAAATTTAAAAGTATCAAAGAACCTTTTGCTTTCAATAGAATATCTCCATTTAATTCTCAGAATACTTTTTTATCTAGGGAGGTAATTCCTTATTATTGTTGTCTTCCTTTTGTTGGTAGAATGGATGATATATGGGGTTCTTATATATTGCAACATTATTTTTCTAATTGTATTATTTATAATTTTCCATCTGTTTATCAAAAAAGAAATTTACATAATTTTATAAATGATTTAGAAAAAGAAATTATAGGATATAAATTTTCTTTAGAATTAATAAATAATATAATAAATAATAATTTAAAATTAATTTTTCAAAAAATTTTACCACCTTCAACATTTTATTTTTACAAAGAATATACTAAATTTTTTAAAAAATATGTTAGATAATAAATATAATATAAATAATCCATATTTAAGTGTAGTAGTAGTTGCCAGAAATGATGATTATGGTGTTAGGCAAATAGATAAAATTAATGTTTTTATAAAATCTTTATATTTTTTAGTTGAAAAATATAAATTATTTTCTGAACTTATCTTTGTAGAATGGAATCCTCCGGAAAATAATAAATTTTTATATGAATGTTTAGATATTCCAAAATCTAATTTTATTAAAAGTAAATTTGTAATAATTCCACCAGAAATACATTTTACTTTTTTATGCTCTGATAAGGTTAAACTTTTTGAATATATTGGTAAAAATGTTGGTATAAGAAGATCTAAAGGAGAGTTTGTTTTAATTACTAATCCAGATAATTTAATTGGGGAAGGAATTATTAAAAAAATATCAGAAAAAAAATTAAAATATAAACATTTTTATAGAGTTGGTAGATATAATATTAAAAATATAATTCCTCCAGAATTAAGTAATTATTATTTATATTTAGATTTTGCCCAAAAAAATATAGAAGGATGGAGAGGATATATTATTTATTATTCAAATATAAAATTTTATATTAGATATAATCCTTTAAAATACATTAAGGGATTTTTGGTTAATTTTTTAATACCTATTTTTAAATATTATCCCTATCAAGTTCCAGCTTTATGTACTCCAGGAGATTTTATTTTAATGTCAAAAAAAGATTGGTTAGATATAAAAGGTTTTTTAGAAATCCCACCGTATTCTTATACTGGTGGAGATGGAGCTTTGGTTCATATTGCATTAAAAAATAAATTAAAACAGGTTTATTGGTTTAATTTTAATAATACTTGTTTATATAGTCAGCCACAATTTGATAGAGAAATAATAAAAGAAATTCATTCTTTAACTAAGGAAGAAATAAATATTTGCTTCCAAATTTTAAAAGGTAATTTTAAAAATTTTAATAATGATAGATGGGGGTTAAAAGATTATAATCTAAAAGAAATTTCAATATGAAAATTTTTATAAGTGGAAGCAGTTTTAAATATGGACTGACAATGTCTTTTTTTAGAGCTTTTGAAAAGGAGGGCATTAATAATATAACAATTTTTGGTGATGAAGAAGAATATTGGAATGATTTAAAAATATTTAAAAATAGATATACCCATAGAATATTTTGGAAAATATTTTCTATTAGAATAAATAAAAAATTTTTAGAAAAAATTAAAGAATATAAGCCAGATTTAATTTTGATATTTAAGGGTTGGTTTTATAAGCCAAAAACTATTAAAGAAATTAAAAAAATTTTACCAAATTCAAAATTGATTTGTTTTAATCCAGATAATCCTTTTAATACGTGGCATCATGGAGTTTCTAATAACTGGATTAGGAAATCTATTCCTTATTATGATGTTTACTTTATTTGGGGTAAATTTTTAATTGATAAATTATATAAAGCTGGTGCTAAAAAAGTTAAATATTTACCATTTGGATACGATTTAGAAATTAATTATCCTATGTATATAAAGAATGATGATGAAAAAAAATATTATGGTTCTGATATAGCTTTTATAGGAACTTATGATGAAGAAAGGGCATGGTGGTTAAATCAAATAAAAGATTATAATTTAAAAATTTGGGGGAACAGTTGGTGGAAGGCTAATAAAGATTTGCAAAAAAAATGGATGAAAAAACCTGCTTATGGAGAAGAGTTTAATAAAATTTGTAGCTCATCAAAAATAGTTTTGAATATAATTAGAAAGCAAAATATTCCTTCTCATAATATGCGAACATTTGAAGCTCCAGCTTGTAAATCTTTTGTTTTAAGCACAAGAACAGATGAGGTTAAAGAATTTTTTGAAGAAGATAAAGAGATAGTTTTATTTAGTAATCCAGAAGAATTGAGACAAAAAATTGATTTTTATTTAAAAAATGATAAATTAAGAGAAAAAATCAGAGAATCTGGTTATTCAAGATTAATAAATTCAAATAATAGCTATTTAGATAGGGCCAAAAAAATTTTAGAAATATTTCAAATAATAAAATGAAAAAAATTATAATTTCTGTAGGTGGCAGATTCCATAGTTTTAATTTAGCGCAAGAATTATTAAAGCGCGATGCTTTAAAATTTATCATTACTTCTTATCCTAAATTTATAACACGAAAATGGAATTTGCCAGATGATAAAGTTAAATCAATTTTTATTAAGGAAATTTTAGATAGGGCATATAGAAAATTGCCAATATTTTTACAAGATTTATATAATCCTCAATATTTTATTTGTGATTTATTCGATAAATTAGTATTAAAAAAATTAGAAAAAGCAGATATTTTTGTTGGCTGGTCTTCTTTTTCTTTATATTCATTAAGAAAAGCTAAAGAATTGGGCATGAAAACAATTTTAGAACGTGGAAGTTCCCATATAGTTTATCAATATGAAATTTTAAAAGAAGAATATGAGAAATGGAGTTATAAACCTAGTTTTGATGAATTGCCTCATCCAAAAATTATAGAAAAAGAATTAAAAGAATATGAAGAAACAGATTATATTTCCGTTCCTTCTTTATTTGTTAAAAAAACATTTTTAGATAATGGAATTTCAGAAAAAAAGATTTTATGCGTTCAATATGGAGTTGATTTGACTAAATTTAAAAAAGTGCCCAAAGAAGATAATATTTTTAGAATTATTTTTGCAGGAACAATCTGTTTAAGAAAAGGAGTTCAATATTTAGTTAAAGCTTTTAATGAATTAAATTTATTAAATTCAGAATTGATTTTATTAGGAAATATAGCAGAAGATATTAAAAAGTTTTTAATCAAACATCAAGACAATTTAAAAATTAAAATTAAAAAAATTGATCATTTTGATTTATATAAAGAATATTCTAATGGCTCTATTTTTGTTTTGCCATCAATTGAGGAAGGTTTGGCGCGCGTTATTCCAGAGGCAATGGCTTGTGGGTTGCCTGTAATTTGCACAACAAATACTGGCGGCGAAGATATTGTGCGTAATGGTATTGATGGGTTTATTATCCCAATTAGAGATGTTGAAAAATTAAAAGAAAAAATTTTATATTTTTATGAAAATCCAGAAATTACAAAACAAATGGGTCAAAACGCGCAAAATAGGGTAAAATCAGGATTTAGTTGGTCAGATTATGGAGAAAAAATTTATAATAATTATCTTGAAGTTTTAAAATAATTTAAATTAAAAAATATGAAGATTATAGAATTTTTAAACCATAATTTTATAGCAGATTTTTTAAGTGAGAATTCTATAATTATAGATTTAGGTGGTAATAGGGGTGAATTTACAAAATTTATTTTTGAAAATTTTAATTCTAATATTTATGTAGTAGAGCCAATTTTAGAATTATATAATCAAATTTTTGATAATTTAAAAATTAAAAAATTTAATTATTGTATTTCTAATTATAAAAAAGTAGAAATTTCAATTCCAAAAAATCAATGCGCAACTGTTTATGATAAAAATTTTGAAAATAAAATTATTTGTAAGGGAATAACTTTAGAAGAGTTAATAAAACAAAATAATATTTCTAAAGTCGATTTATTAAAGGTTGATATTGAAGGCGCAGAAATTGAAATGTTTGAAACTATTCCTCATGATATTTTAAAAAATATTAATCAAATAACAGTAGAATTTCATGATTTTTTATGGCCAGAATTAAAATTGAAAATTAAAAAAATTAAAAAAATGATTGAAAATAATGGTTTTTATTGTATTAAATTTTCTATTAAAAATAACGGAGATATTTTATTTATAAAGAAAGATTTAATTTCAAAAATTGAGTATTTTTATTTAAAATATTTTTATAGATATATTGTAGGCATCAAAAGGGTTTTAAATAGGCTTTTTGAAAATATTAGATTATGGAAAATAAAAAATTAAAAATTTTGTTTATTACACCAGCTTATTGGCCAGCAATTAGTTATGGCGGGCCAATTCAATCGGTTAAACTTTTGGCTGAAGAATATAAAAAATTAAACTATAATGTAGTTGTTTTTTCTTTAAGTTATGGTTTAGAAGAAAATAAATTTCAAAAAAGAAATATAAATGGTATTGATGTTTTTTATTTTAAATATTTTAAATTTTTTAGATGGTTTATCCCAATAGGAATTATTAAGGCTTTATTCGAAAATAGAAATAGTTTTGATATTTTTCATATTAATTTAAT
>JAOAAI010000100.1 GCA_026418955.1 Candidatus Goldiibacteriota bacterium
AGATGTGTATAAGAGACAGATATATATATAGTGTTTTTTTTGGTGGTAAAAATAATTTAAATGAAGAAAATATTAAAGAGATGTCAAAATATAATATAGATATTGGATGTCATTCATGGTCCCATCCTGTTTTAACAAAAAGAAAAGCATCTTGGACAGATGATGAATATCTATCTTTTCTTGAAAAAGAGATAATAAAATCAAAGATATTTTTTGAATCAAAATTAAAAATACCAATGGAAACCTATGCTTATCCATATGGTTTGTATTCAAAAGAAGTTATTTATATGATTAAAAAAGCAGGATATAGAGCAGCTTTTTCAGTTGTACCGGGAGTCAATACTTCTGATACACCAAGATATGCATTGCATAGAACATTAATTTTTAATTCAACCGGAGTTGAGAGTTTAAAAAAGATATTGCTAAAAAAACCAATAAAAGTTAAAGATGTTTACCCAATGGATAGTGATATTATAGAAGATAAAACTCCTATATTTAGCGTCTCTTTAGTAGATGATTCAAAGATAAATACATCAACTATAAAATTTAAATTAAATAGTAAAGAATTAAAAAATATAAATTACGATTTTTTAACTAAAAAAATCACTTGTCAAAATGGAAAACCTTTATCCAATGGTGTCTATGTTGTAACAATAAATGCTAAAGGTTTTTCTGGAGAAGAATATGAATATTCTTGGTTATTTGTAATTGGTAAACCTGCTGATACAGGAATTTATTAAGTTTAGATAATTTATACTTTTATTTTTTTAATTTTCCTGTAAAAATAAAATATTAAAAGGATACACGGAGGAAAATCATGAGAAATATTGACCAAGAATTTGATGTTAGAGATAAACTAATACTTGGATTAGATATTGATGATACTGCTATTGTTTACACACTAATAGATAAACTTGCACCTTTTATAAAATTCTATAAAGTTGGTTTACAGCTAATTACAAAAGATGGACCAAGAATTGTAATGACATTGAAAAGAAAAGGCTTGAAAGTTTTTTATGATGCAAAATTTTTTGATATACCACAGACAGTTTATAATGCCTGTTATGAAGCAACAAGATTAGGAGTTAATTTTTTAAATGTTCATGCAATGGGTGGAAGTAAAATGATAAAATTTGCAAAACAGGCAATTGAGGATGCATCAAACAAATTGCAAGTAGAAAAGCCAAAACTACTTGCTGTGACTGTTCTTACAAGTTTTGAGAATAAAGAAATAAAAAATATTTTAAAAACTAAATATGATATAAAAAAAATGGTTATTCATCTTGCAAAAATGGCAAAAAAATCAGGTGCTGATGGCGTTGTGTGTTCTCCAAAAGAAATACGTCTTATAAGGAGAGAATGCGGTAAGGATTTTTTAATTGTAACTCCTGGAATAAGAATAGGAAAAATTGAAAAGGATGACCAAAAAAGAATCATGACACCATATGAAGCGATAAAGCATGGAGCTGATTATATAGTTGTATCAAGACCTATAATACAGGCAGAAGATAAAATTGAAGTAGTAGAAAAAATAATAAATCAGATGCAGGAGGCATATCAGAAATGAACGAGGAAAAAGTGTTAGATATTTTTAGAAAAACAAATGCTCTTCTTGTTGGACATTTTTTACTTACTTCTGGGAAACATTCAAATATTTATTTGGAAAAATTTATGGTTTTACAGCATCCAGAATATACTGAAAAACTTGCCAAAGAAATAGCAAAACATTTTAAAAAAAAGAAACCAGATGTAGTTATAGGAGCTGCTGTTGGTGGCATTATTCTTTCATATGAAGTTGCAAGACAACTAGGTGTGCGTGGAATTTTCATGGAAAGAGAAGAAGGAAAACTAGTTTTAAGAAGAAATTTTGAAATAAAAAAAGGAGAAAAAGTGTTAATTGTGGAAGATATTGTAACAACAGGCGGCTCTGTCAAAGAATTAATAGATAGTTTAAAAAATTATAATTGCAAAATAATAGGAGTTGGAATTTTAATAAATCGTAGTGGAGGTGAACTAGATTTTGGCATAGAAGATACATACGCCCTTGCAACAATTGATGTGACTGCGTATGAACCAGATGGATGTCCTCTGTGTAAGAAAAAGATACCATTAACTGCCAGAGGCAGTAAGTATCTTAAAAAAAGTGTTCGTTAAAAATGTTTACTAATTATGTTCGTTAAATATGTTTTTTAAAATGTTTAAAAGTTTTTTTAGAACATTTATAACAAACATTATAAAGAACATATGTGGCGAACTATCAAAAAGGAGTTTACTATGATAAGATATCAGGATGTTATAGGCAAACCAGCAATATCAATTCAGGAAGGTAAGAATTTTGGTAAAGTTATAGATGTTTTTGTTAATATTCAAAATCTTGTGGTGGATGGTTTTATTATTTCAGATAAAGATGATAGATTTTTACCATATAATCAGATAAAAAATATAGGTGATTCAATCATATTCAGTTCCGGAACAACACTTTTACCACTTTCTGAAAAAGAAAATATTAATGAAAGAAAGGGTGCGTCTTTATTAGGTTTAAAAGTTATAACAGAACAGGGTAAGGAAAATGGGACGGTTGCATCTTTTTACTTTAAAATTGAAAATGGATTCATCTCACATTTTGAATTACAAAAAAATATTTTCAAAGAGAATCTTATAATGTCTATGGATGGGATTTTACGTGTGGGAGAAGATGCAGTTATAATTTATAATGAAACTGCTGAAATAATTGATGAAATGAAAAGACGAAACGATATAAAGGTCAGGATTAAGAAGATAGGTAGATCTGTTCAGATATTTACAAAATCAGTTTTTAATAAAAAAGTTCTAAAAGATATAATGGAAAAATCTGAGAGAATAATACAGAAGACAAAAAACAGCACCGCTAAGATAAAGGATGTTTTTGAAAAAACAATAAATAAAATAAAAAGAAATAATTCCAGGAGATAAAAATAAAAAGAATTTTCAATTTAGTAATAATAACTGCAATAATTGTTTTTATAAATATCTTATATCTTTTTTTAGTTTCTTTTGTATACACTTCAATTTATATGTCTCACAGGTATAATGATGCTGATAGTGACAAAGTGCTAAACATGTATGATGATGATGTTGATGGAGATGGGATCATAAATATTTATGATGATGATGCAGATGGAGATGGGATTTTAAATATTCAGGATGCTTTAAATAACGCAAAGAAACTCATAGGTAGACCATATGAGCAACTTGCTGGTGAATACAGAGATGTGGGATTTAAATTTGGTGGAATTGTATGTATAGACCTTATTAATTTGGCCTATGAAAAGGCAGGTATATACTTTGAAAAAGAGTTGCGAGATTTTTTTAATAAAAAACCTGAAATTTTTAGAAATAGAAGTTGGAATAATCCAGATGATAGATGTTTTGCAAGACGTGTTGAAAATTTTGAAGCATATTGTAGGGCTAATGGATTTATACTCAAAAATGATAAAAATTTGAAACCGGGGGATCTTATAAGTTTTAAAGGAAAACATATTGCAATGATAGAAAAAGTTTTTGATAACGGCGATTTTATAGCAATTGAAGCTGCAGGTAAACGATATTTTACCATGCGGACTGATAAAAAAGGGCTATATGAAAGAAATATAAAAAGATATGGAGAACCGGTATTTATAAGGTTGAAATTCAATATTGTTCGCTAAGAATCGAGGTAAACAAATAAAAAAATTGCAAAAAATTATTTATTAACTTTTTCACAGAACATTGGTACTAAATGTGTCATTGTTGTTAGATTTGATTAAAACTAAAATACTTTAAATCTTTTTAACTTTTCCACAAATAAATCCCAGTGTTCCTTAAAGTCCATATATCTTCCACCAAAAGTAGTTTTTTTATTTTTTATTGAATTTCTGAAATCTTCAGCAGTTTTACCTTTAAAGATTGTATATGCCATACCTATACCATCCAATGCTGTCTCTTATACACATCT
>JAOAAI010000141.1 GCA_026418955.1 Candidatus Goldiibacteriota bacterium
AATTTATAATCTTTTACTATTTTTCTATCCCATATATATTCGGTTTCATTTGGAGATATAATGTTAACAAGACCTATTAATTCAAATTCTTTCTTATCAATTTTATCTTTGAACCATTGCATAATCCGACTTGAAGATATTAAACGACTTCCCCAGGATGTAATAATATTTACATAAATTAAATATTCTGGATTTGATTGTTCAATTTCCTGTATCGCTTCTGTTTGCATTTTATGCGATAATTCATTTTGAAGCATAAGCTGATTAAAATAAACATATCCGGTTGCAGATTTTCGCTTTGAATAAAATAAAATTTGTGGTTCGGATCCTAAAATTGCAATTTTGCTATCTTCTCCTGTATTATTTTTTATGAAATTAGCTATTGTCATTGATTCAGGAAAAGGATTGATATAAAAAAGTCTTCTACTTACCTGCTGAGGAGATAGTTTAAAAAGAATATCGAATTGAAAAAATATTAATAATACAATTAAAAATAAATAAACAAGATTGCTTACTCTATTTGAAATTTGTATTTGCCTGTGCTTATCTGAAAAATCTTCTGCTAGTAAAATAGATATAGGTAAAGAAAAAACAATAAAGTAATGCGGATAAAAATAAAATCCAGAAATACTGAAAGCAAAAGCAGATAAAACTAAAAAAATATATAAAAGTTTTTTATGTAAATCTTTAGCAAAAAAAATAAATAATAAAAAATATATACAGAAAAGAATAAATACAGAAATAAAAAATACAGATGTGAGAGTTAAAAAAAGATAAATATAATTTTTTATTTCTCTGATATGTACTGCATTCCCATATTTTAATGCATAAGTAACAGCCATAAACCAAAACCGATCGAAAACCCCATACAACTCCATAATAATAAGCACTATTCCAAAAATAAGTAATATTCCAGAAATATAAAATATTGAATTAAAAAAAATCTCATCTATTTTTTTTCTGTTTATTATATTTATTGATATAAAATATGCCAATAAAAATAAAACAAAATATATTGAAGTTTGTTTTACCAGAAAAGATGCCCCAGCAAAAATCCCAGAAATAAAATACAAAAATATCTTTCCATGTTTTAACGCATCTAAAATAAATATCAGGGAAAGCATAAAAAAAGTAAGTACAAAATGTGTTGAATACCCACTCAAAGACAATGTTCCACTATCCAAAGATAATAAACCATAAAAAGCAGATGCCAAAAAACCCCTATCTTTATCCATAGATATTTTTTTTACAGTTTTGAAAACTAATAACATATTAATCAATACTGTAAATAAAATTCCAATCCTTATGCCTTCTATTGTTTGACCAAATATTACCATTATTAAAACATATATATAATAAATTAAAGGCATTTTTGTATCATAAAAATATTTAAAAGGTGGCTCACCATTCAAAATAAGCCATCCTTCATACGCCCAGCCGCCCTCATCCCTGTCAAGTGGCATAGATAAGAGACGCAAACGAACAAAAATGACAAGAAAAAATGATATAAAAAGAAAAATTTTTGCAGGAGTTATCTTTTGTTTTATTGTATTAAATATTTGTTTTGTAAACATAAAACACCAATATCAAATATGATTGAATTATAAAATATGAATCAAAAATGTAAAGAGAAATATTGTTATGATATTTTAAAAATTACAACAACATTTAGTCCAAAAACAATAAAAGGGATAAAGTTATAATAACTTTATCCCTTTTATATTACAGTTATATTTTATATTTCAACTATTTCCATGCATAACCAATACTTGCGCCAACGTAAGGTGCTAAACCGCCAAATGGTATTGTTGTGTTATTAATACTTATATTTATAATAATATATTGAATACCTAGCTGAACATCAACTAAAAAACCATTATCCCATATCCAGCGATAACCTCCATGTCCATTTATATTAAAACCCATAGTTGATGCAGAGTCGCTTTGATATTTGACATTTAGATAGGTTATACCAGCGCCAGGTCCTACAAACCAGCCATTAGGTGCATGGTTCTGGAAATAAAAATTATATTCTGCACCAAGTAATAACCCAAAAGTAGACCAGTCCCCAAAACCCCAGAAAATCAATCCAGCATTAAAACCTAAACCACTACCTTTTGATAAATTAAATTCATAATGTGCATTTAACTGACTGAATGCAAGCGCCAACGGATTGGTAGAAATAAATTGATTAACATCCGTCCAGACCACATCTTCCCCTTTAATTGCTTTTTCAACTCCACTTTTGGTATTTCCAAACATCACGCCAACAAAAACAAATACTACAACCACACATAAAAAAACAACTTTTTTCATTTGCACCTCCTCTTTTTTTTTACAAATTATATCACTATTTGATAATACAAGTCAATATCAAAATTCTTGACAATTGGTGGAAAAGTACAGGCACATGATGGTACAGCAAAAATAGTAAAATTAGGTATAATAAATAATAAAAGGATTGCCTACTTAAAGGCAATCCTTAAAAAAATAATAAAAAAAGCGAGGTGATAACTATTACATATAATTTAATAGCAAATAATAAACTAAAAGACAAGAGTATTTTATATGACCTAAGAAGAAAAATGGTTGAATACTATCAGGAAATAAAATCATTACGAAAAACGTCTGAAAAAT
>JAOAAI010000150.1 GCA_026418955.1 Candidatus Goldiibacteriota bacterium
ACATAGCCATATACAGCCTCAATCTGGTGGGGTAGGGGGTCAATCTTGGTGATATTGACAGCAAGTAAGGGGTCATACAGGGAGGCATATTGTAGTTTCCCTTTTGCTCAAAGAGGCCAACATTTACTGGTTCAGGCCAAAGAGATGCGGTAATGATGGTGCCTGGTTTGATACTATCCATGTCCTTAAAAGGTTAAAATTAAATGCCTTTTTGTCGTTATTAACAAAAAACTTTAAAATTTAGCCAAGTGAATTTTTATATATTTGAATTTCACTAATATTATAATCTTTGGTGTCTATTGGCAATAAAATTTGCAAGAACCATCAACAATCAATAAAATATTTGTATACTATCAATAAGATTGATAAATTATTTATATTTATCTTTTTTTAACTGGTAAGAGACGCAAGACAAGAAACCCAAAATTAAAATCTTTTTTTAATCGAACATGAAATTTTAAGTTATAAAGAGAACCCGGGTATTAAATTTTATTTTCGAAATTTAGGTGATTAAATAAATGAGAATTTTGGATAATTTAAAAAAAGTATTTATAGATTTTACCTTTTATTAAATTTTTATATTGTAAATATCATAAGCCTGTTTTGTGAGTTCCTCTCTGAATTGTGGGGCAGCTATTTGAATTAATGCTTTCATACGCTCTTTAACAGTTTTACCTTTAAGTGAAGCAATGCCAAAATCTGTAACGACATAATCAACATCGTTTCTTGAAGTAGTTACTGCTGCCCCAGTTTTCAATGTAGGAACAATTCTGGAGACACCACCTTTTGCAGTAGCTGGAAGGGCAATTATAGCCTTACCTCCTTTAGACATTCGAGCCCCTCTAACAAAATCAACCTGACCACCAACACCGCTAAACTGCATCGGACCTAATGTATCTGCACAAACTTGACCTAATAGGTCAACTTCGAGGGCGGAATTTATAGCAACCATTTTATTATTTTGTGCAATCACATAAGGATTGTTTGTATAATCAACCGTTCTCATTTCTATCATCGGATTATCATCTACCCAATCATAAAAATCACGTGAACCCATTAGAAAGTTCACAACAATCTTCCCTTTGTGAAGTGTTTTTTTACTTCCTGTTATAACCCCTTTTTCAACTAAGTGTTTTACACCATCAGAGATCATCTCTGAATGAATACCTAAATCTTTAAAATTAGTTAAATTTTTAAGTACAGCGTCAGGAATTCCACCGATTCCAAGCTGAAGTGTACAACCATCTTCAATTAGTTCTGCAACATATCTACCGATATTTTCTTCAACTTCTGTAAGTTCAGAACTTTTTAATTCATGTATTGGACGATTTACCTCAACTAAAAAATCAATTTGTGAAATATGAACAAATGAATCTCCGTGAGTCCTTGGCATTGTGGGATTTAGTTCAGCAATTACTATTTTAGCACATTCTACTGCCTTTTTTGTATAATCTACAGAGACTCCTAGACTACAAAACCCTTTTTTATCAGGTGGTGAAACTGTGACCATAGCAACGTCAACTGGGAGCAACGTCTCAAATAGATAAGGAACTTCGCTAAAAAAATATGGGATGTAATCAGCCCTATTTTCCCAAATAGCTTTTCTTGTCGCTGCACCAGCAAAAAGTGCAATATGTCGGAAACTGTTTGAATATTCAGGTTTACAATATAAAGATTCACCCATAGGAACCATATGCACAATTTCCACATTTTTTAATTTATGGGATCTTTCCATTAATGCTTCTGGAAGAACAAGGGGCTCACCTGCTGCATGCGAAAAAACAATTCTGTTACCTGATTTTACTACTTTCACAGCATCTTCAGCAGAACATACCTTTTTATCATAAGCTTTCATTAATCTCCTCCTTTACAGCTTCTATTTTCATTATTTCTTTTGAAAACATATGAATTACTTTTTTTATGTGATCAGGTTTTATTTTTTTTGCTAAACACATTCTTGAGCATCCATTTACACATATAAGTAGATTTTCATCTTTATCAAAAGTTATTTTTTGTAGTATTTTTTTTATTCTTTTTGGGTCTACTTCAGGGTTACAATTACCGCAATATTTTATCTGTGCTACCACATTTGTTTAAATAATTAAATACGTTTTATTCCTGCAAGCTCTTCAGCAAGTTCAGCTTTTCTTTCAAAATTAGCCAGTCTCCCAATCATAATCTTCTGGGCTTGTGGTGAACCGGCACCATGTAAAGATTCGGTAAGATATCCCACAGCACCCATGCCTAATGTTAAGTTTTCTATTAATCTCTGTATTCTACATCTATCTTCAGTACTATATATATTTACACTTTTGAAATATTTCTCAAGATATTTTCCAACTTCAGGATTCTTAAAATCTTGCTCGCTTGGTAGTGTAACTACAAGGCCACCTGCTATATCTTGAGCAAGTCTTGCTATAAGATAAGGAAGTTGAGTTACATGAAGTTTACATACATTTGCCAGCATTAAATCTATAAGATACGTCCCTGAGTCCGTTGGTCTTCCTTCTGCAGAACAGGCAATTCCACATGCATAAATTGTTTCATTCATATGAGTCATCTCAATGAGTTTATCTTTAACATGCGATGCTTTTTCTATCCCTTGAATTTTTGCTATTGCCTGAGCTGCACCTATTAAAACATCACCCACGCCACTTTTACAGCCGCCATAACTCTGTCTGTGATATCCTGCAAATCTTTCTACCAAGGCGCCTGAGTATTGATATTCTCCGCACATAAATACCCTTTCCCAGGGGACGAAAACATCATTAAATACAATTAGTGCTTCCTGACCTCCATACATAGCATTTCCGACATCTATATCACCTTCTTCAAATCTTCTCGTATCGCATGATTGTCTGCCGTAAATATAAATTATACCATCAGCATCAGCTGGAATTGCAAAAGATACTGCATAATCTTTATCTGCCTCTCGCATAGTTTGTGTTGGCATCACTAAAATTTCATGAGAATTTATTGCACCAGTTTGATGTGCCTTTGCCCCTCTGACCACTATACCGTCTTGCTTTTTTTCAACAATATGAACGAACTGGTCAGGGTCTTTTTGCTCTGATGGAGCAAGTTTGCGGTCACCTTTTGTATCAGTCATAGCACCATCAACCACCAAGTCATTTTCTTGCACATATTTAAGGTAGTTACGAAAACGTTTATTGTACTCAGTTCCTAAATCTCTGTCCATTTCAAAAGTGACTGAATCAACAGCATTAAAACCATCGAACCCTACACACCTTTGAAAACAACATCCTGTCTTCTGTCCTAAAAGTCTCTGCATTTTTACTTTTTTAATCAGATCATCAGTGCTTTGATGAAGGTGAGTAAAACGGTTTATTTTTTCCCCGGTTAGATTAGACACAGCAGTTAAAAGTTCCTCATACTCTGGTTGTAAAGCAAGTTCATAGGTCATTGCACAAGCGTTTATTGAAGGTCTTATAATTGGATGGTCAACATAATTTTCTATTTCTTTTCCAAATAAATATACTTTTTTCTTTAGTCGTCTAAGGCTCTCTATGTATTCTTCTTTTGTTTTAAGAGGCATATTTTTTCCTCCTTTTTATTAAATTCTAATTTTTGTTTAGCAATTTATATGCCATGAATTTTAATTATTAAATAAAAAAATGGATTATCTAATAATCACAATATATTATAAAACAGTTTGGATAAGTTAATTAATAAAAAATCTTTCTTTTTTTCTTTTTTCTATATTGATGCAAAATCGAATCATGTAGTATCAGACAGCGAGGTATTGTTTTTTTATTTCGTCATTCATTTTAAAAGTTTCAATATCAGACTCATATCTGATATGTCCTTTATCAATTATAGCAACATAATCAGATACAGCCATTGCAAATTTTATATTCTGTTCTGAAAGAAGTATCGTTGTACCAACATCTTTTAGCTTTAATACAAGGTCTTTTAAGGTCTTAACCATAACAGGACTTAAACCTTCTGTTGGCTCATCAAGAAGTAACACTGCTGGATTACCCATAAGAGTTCTTGCAATTGTTAGCATCTGTTGCTCTCCACCTGATAAAGTCCCTCCCGGCCTTGACTCAAACTCTTTTAATACAGGAAAAAATTCATAAATCATATTAATGTTCCAAATACCTTTTCTTCCTGTTGACATACCAATAATTAAATTTTCTTTAACTGTAAGAGGGCTAAAAATCCTTCTATCTTCAGGTACAAGACCAAGACCCATACGGGCAAGCTGATAAGTTTTGTATCCTGTGATATCTTTTCCTTGAAAATATACTTTTCCTGTTTTTGGTGGAACTACCATCATAATACTTTTAAAAGTTGTTGTTTTGCCTGCACCATTTCTCCCCATAAGACATAATGTTTTTCCCTCTTGAACGACCAAATTAACATCAAAGAGTATATGACTTTTTCCATAATAAGAATTAATTTTTTCAACCTGTAATATTTCTGACATTTTAAAAGACCTCTTTACCAAGATATGCCTCTATTACACCTTCATGCTGCCTTATATAATCAGGATTACCCTCTGCGATTAGTTGTCCTTGAACAAGAACTCTTATAGTTTGTGCTATACTGAATACAATGTCCATATCATGCTCAATAAAAACTAAAGTAAGCTTGAAATAATCATGTAGCTCTTTAATGAGATGCATCATCTTAAATCTTTCTTCAGGCGCCATACCGGCAGTGGGTTCATCAAGTAAAAGTATTTTGGGTTGTAATGTTAACGCTATTGCTATATCAAGTGCCTTCATATCACCATGAGATAACTCTGAAGCCTTCAAATCTTTACAGTCAAAAAGGCCTAATTTTTTAAGTATAAATTCTGTATGTTCATGGACGTCTTTAAAAATCATTCGATCTGCAAAAATTTTTGCACTTTTATTAAAATGAGCAAGTGAAGCCAAATATATGTTATCATAAACTGTTTCTTCCAAAAACACACTCGCAACTTGGAAAGCCCTTATAATTCCAAGTTTAACAATAGTTTCTGGTCTTGTATTTGTGATGTCTTGTCCTTCAAAAAATACTTTCCCGTCATCTGATGGAATAAAACCGGTAATTAAATTAAAAAGGGTTGTCTTGCCTGCTCCATTAGGTCCTATGATCGCAGACATTTCACCTTTTTTGATACTCATGTTAATATTATTGGCCACATGAATACCACCAAAATGCTTGTTTAGATTTTTAATTTCCAGTATTGCAGACAACCTCTTTCTCCTTTTCCTCAATGTTTTTTGATCCGGTGAACTTTTTAATTCCTAAAACCCCATTAGGAAATAAAAGAACAACAATTAACACTACAATACCAATATAAAAAGACCAGTATTCAGTATACTTACCAACTATTTCTTCAAGTCCTGTTAGTATTCCAGCCCCCACTACAGGACCAAAAAATGTGCTCATACCGCCTATTGTAGCCATTAAAATTGCGTTTCCCGATGTTGGCCAGTGCAACATATCTGGATGGATGCTTCCATCCAACCCCGCATAAAGTCCACCGGCAATCCCTGCAAAAAAAGCTGATATAATAAAAGCCTTTAATTGATTTTTATATACATTTAATCCAAGAAAAGTTATTCTTTGAGGATTCTGTCTGATACCGCTGAGAACAGAACCAAAAGGAGATCTCTTTATTCTCCACAATATATAAATTGAGATAGTTACCACAACAAAGCTAAATAAATAATATTTGGTTACTCCACCAGCCAATAATGTTGGTTTTGCAATCGCCTGTATCCCATCGTCACCGCCTGTGAAATGATAGAGTTTGAAAGTTAGCCCCCATACCAATTGTGCGAACGCAAGAGTTAACATAGTAAAATATATTCCTGTCAACCTGAGAGTTAGAAGACCAATAAAAAAAGATATAAATGCTGCTCCAAAAGCGCCAATAAGTATATAAAGATAAAACAGCTCAGGTGTTGATGCTTTAACGAGCATACCCGTAACATAGGCGCCTATTCCATAAAAGAGTGCATGACCGAAAGATACAAGCCCTGTTGTTCCATATATAAGATTGAATGCTACGGCATAAAGACCATAGATAATTATTCTTGCTGCAAGATGAATATAATGGGGTCCTGGATTAATGATAAGTAACCCGATAAAGAATATAAAATAGATAATCCATGGAAGGTAGTCTTTTATCTTTCTCAATTTTTTATTTCCTCACTATCGCTTTTTTTGAAAGAAGTCCTTCTGGTTTGAGAATCAAAACAATTATCATCACAATAAATGTAAGAACTGTAGCAAGCTCTGGCATCCACAAGATACCGAAAGAGAGCACCTCTCCAATTATAAGCGCACCGAGTAAAGCACCCCAGAAGTTCCCAAATCCACCTATTACTACAACAATCATAGAATCGATTATAATTTCTATACCTGCACCAGGGGTTACTGTTCTCAATGGAGCGGCAAGAACCCCTGCGAGTCCACCCATAGCAGTTGCCACTCCAAAAACAAGTGTCATAATTAAAGGGACATTTGTTCCAAGAAGGCTGAGCATGATTCTATCGAGAGATGATGCCCTTACTTGTTTACCTCTATCAGTTCTCATAAGAAAATACCAGGCGAATATTACGATTAAAAAACCGATTATTATAATGAAAACATTATAACTTGGGACCATTATTGATCCAATGCTTAAAGAACCTGAAAGAAAGGCTGGCTTTGGTATGGTTTTATATTCTGTGCCCCAAATGTATTTAACCATATCATCGATTATTAATATAAAAGCATAAGTCATCAATAGTTGAAAAGCTCCTTCGTTAGCCCTACCATAAATGCGTTTAAGAAAAAAATATTCAATAATCATTCCAACAATTCCTGCACCTACTGTACCAGCAAGAAGACCAGCCCAATAATTATTGAATAATTTCATTATTTGAAAGGCGAAATATGTACCTAAAAGGTAAAAGGACCCATGTGCAAAATTCAGGACATTTACAACACCAAAAATCAATGTTAGACCGCTTGATACGAGAAATAGAAGCATCGCAGTAGAAAGTCCACTTATAAATTGCGCAATGAAAGTATTAAAATCCATACCAAAGCCTCACTTATAATTTACAAAAAATAATGATGTATTTATTTTCCTTTAACTTTTGTTATATATTCAATATATTCAAAGTTTGGCCACAGTTTTTCAGCTGGATAAACCTTGAAATTACCAAGCATATATTTTGCTGGTGGAAATTTATCATTTTTCACTGTTGTCCCAATTGCCTGAACCTGGACAATCTGATGTGTTTGAGGGTCTATATAAGATGTAAAACCTGGAGGATCCTCTGGACATTTTATCTTCATACCCTCTAAAGCTTTGACAAGTGCGTCTGGATCATTTGCATTTCCTACTTTTCTTATAGCCTCAGCGATCATATGGATACCAACATACGCCCCTTGTGCTGCATATGTGGGATACCTGCCAGTAGCTTTATAAAACTTCTGTACATATTCTCTGTTTTCAGGTGTATCAGGCCAGTTATTATGGTGTCTTGCAGAAAGTATTAAACCTTCTGGCATATCAGCGCCAAGTGCTGCAAATACTTCATAATTACCTCCTGCATCTACATGGAAATATTTCATTTTGTTAAAAAGACCATATGGTTTTGCTTGCTTAATAAAAGCAACAGTATCGCCACCCCACATGCCATTTACTAATACATCAGGTGCAGCTTTCATAATAGCAGTAATGTATGATGTGTAGTCAGGCTCATAAAGTTTAGGCCAATATTCACCAACTACTTCATATTGTACACCAAGTTTATCAAGAGCCCACTTCAATTCCATCCACTGGTCTCTACCATATGCATAGTCTGGACCTATATAAGCAATTTTTTTCCAACCTTTTAATTCATCTTTTAAATACATAGCCCCTGCCATCATCGACTGGAATGTGTTGTTGCTGCTTCTAAAATAATATTTTTGAAATTTATTTGCCGTTAAATCAGTTGCAGCATGGTCTGTTCCTATAAAAATTACTTTGTGTTCTTTGCTGACTTCAGTAACTGCAAGCCCTATTGCTGACGAAATAATGCCAAAAAGAAATTTGCATTTTTCATCTGTTATATAACGTTTCGCAACACTGACTGCGTATTGAGGGTTCTTATCATCAGTTATAATTACTTCAAGCTTTGCACCACCTGGTAAGCCTTTTTTATGAACTTCATCAAGAGCAATCTTTATAGCAGCTTCTGAATCCTTACCATATTGTCCACCTCTGCCTGTCATTGTATAAAGTGCTCCAATTTTAATTGTTTCAGAAGCATAGCTAACCGAACATGGAACTAAAATTGCCACAATTAACAAAAATGATAATAAACGTTTCATAAAAATATCCTCCTTTTAAATTTACTACTTTTAGTTAAGTATTAGCAATTTATATGCCAATATTTTTTTTAAAAAAATAAAATTTATTAACATTTTTTTTGAATATATTTAGTGCTTTATTTATACAGTTTAATAAAAATAATATAAATAAATTGATGCAATATAGCATCAATCAATGCAATTGTGAATCTTTTAAAATATCTTGAAGTTTTTTTAGCTTTCTAACAACAGTACTCTGACTAATTTTTAAATATTTAGCTGCTTTATGGGTGCTACCATATTTTGCAATAGCATTTTTAAGGATTTTATATTCCATTAAATTTATAATTTCATTATAAGATTTGTTTTGATGTTCGATGTCAAATGATTGTGATTTAATAATACTTCTTATCTGATAAGGCAGGTCTTCAATCTCAATTATATTTTTATTACTTATTTGAAAAGCTTGCTCTACAATGTTAGATAGCTCTCTTACATTGCCTGGAAAACTATAAGTCATAAGAGCATGTATTGTATTTGAGCTAAAACGTTTTTTCATATGGTACTTTTTATTAAGTTTATCTATAAAATATTGTATCAACGGCATAATATCTTCTTTTCGCTCACGTAACGGTGGAATATATATAGAGATTGTATTCAGTCTAAAATATAGATCTTGTCTAAATTTTTTTTGATTAATAAGAATATCAAGATCTTGATTTGTTGCAGCTATTATTCTTACATCTAAATTAATAACCTTTGTAGAACCAAGTCTCACTAATTCTTTTTCTTCTATTACTCTTAGGAGCTTCGACTGAAGTCGTAGACTCATGTCACCAATTTCATCAAGAAATAATGTACCTTTATCTGCAACTTCAAGAAGGCCTTTTTTTCCTTTAGAGCTTGCACCTGAAAAAGCACCTGGCTCATAACCAAAAAGTTCGCTTTCAAACAAATCTTCTGGGATACTTGCACAGTTAATTACAATAAAGGGTCCGTTTTTTCTACTGCTTGAATCATGTATCAATCTTGCCATTAACCCTTTACCAACACCCGATTCTCCTGTGATAAGTATATTAGAATCAAATTGCGCTGCTTTTATTGCTCTTTCAAGGACTTCTAACATAATTTTACTTTTTGTAGCAAATTTGTCTTCTTGGATTTTTAATGTTTTTATTTTGTTTAACTCAGCAATATAGCGATTAATCTCTAGAGTTCTTTCATGAAGTTCATCTTTTAGCTCCATTAATTCAGTTATATCTCTTACATTTGTAACAACAAGAATTATTTCGTCATTCTTTTCATTAAAGACAGGGCTTCCTGTAACAAGAACCTTTTTTCCGCTTCTCAATTCCTGCATTATCGTAACAGGTCTTTTTTTCTCAATTACTTCAAGGCTTACAGATCGGTCAAATACACCTTTAGCCACTAATTCTCTCATATTTTTACCAATTACTTCTTCTCTTTTTATTCCTGTAATGCGCTCGTAAGCCTGATTAACCATAAGCGTATTTGCTTCTCCATCAGTTATATATAAACCATCATAAGTATTTTCAATTATTGCTTGAAAGTCCTTTGCTATTTTTTCATAGCTATTAATCATTTTAAAAAATCACTAAAAATATTTTTTAAATTATTAAATTATAAAAAAATACTTTGAAGTAATTTTTAAAAAATATTAAAAATTTTGTCAAGGTTGAATTATACATCTGTCTCTGCAACATAATGATGTCACCCCCTAACTGCAAGATGAAAATCTCACCCCCTGTAGTATATAACAGAAAGCATCGAATAAAAGGAGGTGTTTTCTGTGAGAGAGAAGGAGGTGACTTTTACAATAATGGAGGCAACACGATTCAGTATCATAAA
>JAOAAI010000179.1 GCA_026418955.1 Candidatus Goldiibacteriota bacterium
GTGCTGGATGGGGCATATTTATAAGTGAAATAAAAAATATAAGAAAGAATAAAGGTGATTTAAAACTTGTTAATATGAAACCAGAAGTAATGGAAATTTTTGAACTTTTAGATTTTACCAATATTCTTGAGTATTATAAATCAGTTGATGACGCCTTGAAAAATTTTAAATAAAAACTCTGGAAATAAAATTAAAATGAAATCAGTGCTTACAAATTCAGCTAATTTTTAAAAAATAAATAATGCCAAATCTTTATTTTTTTAACTCTTCATTTAAAAAATCATTTATACAGGACAGAAAAAAAATAAAATATATTTTGATTTTTATTTTTTTATTAGTAGTAATAATTAATATAATTCCATTATATATAAACTTTCATTTCAATTTTTTATTTTCCTTTTTATTGTATGCAGTTCTTTTTATTTGCCTTTTTCTTATTCATAAATACAGAAAGAAATTAGAGGTCAAATCAATAACGAGAATTTTTTATGTTTTATTTCTTTTCTTTTTGACTTTGACAAATATTTCCGGTGGTATTATTTCTCCAATAAAATGGGCTGTATATATTCTGATTTTTTCAATTATGTTTGAGCGAGTATATGTTCATGCTGCAATAATACTATTCATTTTTTTTATCTCGTTAATTAAATATCTTCCGGATATGAAACAGTATGATTTATTTTCTTTTTTATCAATTGCATCACTTCTGTTGATTTTATATTTATCTGTTGAAAAACCAGGACCAGCAAAGAAAAGTGCATTCATAGATTTAGAGACAGAAAAGAATATTAAAAATTTTAAATTTATTGTATCTGATTTATTTCAAAAAATACTTGATATTTATAGAGATTTTTTGCAGGTAAACTCATTGTTGTTTTTTTATAGACAACCAGAAACAGAAGAATTTCAACTTATGTTTTTTTCATCGGTGATACCAGATAATATAAACCAAAATTATAAGTTTAAATTAAAGGATGATATAATAGGTGTTGCGATAAATAAAAGAGATTTTTTTACTATGAATGTTTCTACAATAAAGATACCTTATTATAATTCTACGGTTGAAATAAAATCTATAATAACTTATCCTTTGATGTTTGGTAAAATCATTGGTGCTTTTGTCTGTGATTTTGTTGTTCAGATTGAACAAAATGAAAATATAAAAAAATTATTGAAAAATCTTTCAGAAGAGATTTTAAATATTTTACGTCTTTTTGAAATAAACAATAAAATAATGGAAAGAGAACAGCGAATTTCTATACTTTATGATATTTACGGTAAATTGAATTTTCTAGAGGGAAAGCATAATATAATACAAAAATTTTTTGAAGAAATAAAAAAGTTTGATATATGTAGTGGTTATTTGGCTGAATATAACTGTGAAGATAGAAGTTTTTCTGTAACTGAAATATATAATTATCCAGAAAATATAATAAATTCTAAATTTTCCCCAGTAGAGGATGAAATTTTAAAATATGTTTATAACACTGGTAAATACATAATTATAAATAATGCATCAGATAAAAATATAAATCTTAATTTTAAAAGAAAAAATATTGATAAATTTTTTATCTCATTATTAAAGAGTAGAGTGGAACCAATAGGTTTTATTAAACTTGACAAGGAGGCGGATTACATTTTCACTGATTTTGAAATAAAGACGATACAGATGCTTTTATCAAAGGT
>JAOAAI010000188.1 GCA_026418955.1 Candidatus Goldiibacteriota bacterium
GTTCTTCTCATATTACATGGCTTAAACTTCCTAATATCCTTTTGAGCCTATGAATGTATCTTTGCTTAAAATAAGGAAAAGCAGATGGACTGATAATGCTTATGTCGAAAGAACTCATAGAACTGATGATGAGGAGTTTTATATACCTAAACTGCTTAATATCTATAATATTCAGGATTTCTTTAGAACTGCTTATGGATATGTACTTCATTTTAACACCAAAAGACCTCATTATGGCAAATATATGAATAAATCCTCACTCTTTAAGATGCTAAAAAGATTTATGCCTAACATAACTAAGTCTATATCCTATTTGCCACCTTTAATATTTGGTTTTGTTTTTTCTAATAATATTATGCTTTCCAAAAGTTATCTTGAGGTTTTTCTAGATTTATTATTTTTGAGATGTTCTTAACAGATATCAAATTTTTAATTTATACTTTGTATATATTTCTACAAATTCCATTAAATGTTTTTTAAATAACAAAGAATTGGACAAAAATTCAAATTGTACATAATTTGTATTCAACACATCTTGGTGGTAAAGGTATTATTATTTTATTTTTAGGAAATATCATTTATTGCTAAAAATTATAAATTGATGATCACCATAATTTGACTTATTAATTATTTTGTATTTTAAATTTATCGAAGGATTTTTAGAATAAACCACAAGTGTATTTAATAATCTAGCACTTTTTATGATATCATTTTTAACAACTTTTATATTATATTTTTTACCTAGCTTATATTTTGTTATCTTTTTATGTATTGAAATTGGAATAAAATAAGCATTGTCAAATATTTCTTTTTTATATTTTATCTTTTTATATATCTCTGAGAAAACTTTCAATTTTGCATATTTTTTTATTTTTTTTATTATATTTTTTTTGTTTTCTAATGTGTCAATTTCTGTATCATTTAAAAAAAAACAAGGCTTTAAAATTTTTATTTTAAATTTTTTTTCAATTTTTTTGTATAAATTTTTTATGGCATTATCTTTTAGACTAATAAAATCTTGTAATTCTTTATTAGTAAGCTCTATATATCTAAATTTCATATGTTTTTTTAAAATAGGATAAATATTTGGAATTCTAAAATATTCTATATTGTTTTTTTTAGCATTTAAAAACAAAAGAATAGGGTTTTGTTTTTCTAAGAGAGCATACTTTAACATTAAGTATGATTCTATTCCTCCTGTGTAGTGAATAATTGTTATTTTTTCTGACATAATATAATTATATAAAATTAGCTATTATTTATAATTTTTTTTATATAATCAGCTCTATATATATTTTTTGTTAACTCAAACCATTTGTTTTCGTTTAGAACTATTTTTTTATTGTATCTTTTGATTATACCTTCTTTATTTAACATATTAATCTTATTGTTAATATAATTGAAATATTTAAAATTTTTATTTTTAAAAATTTTTGGATTAAAACTGTTCGAAGATATTTTAGTTAGAAGATAAAAATCTATTTCATCTTTTTGAGTCAGTTTAATAAAATGTTCCCACGGTAAATCGTTTTTTTTGAGATAGTTATAATATTTATTAATATCAAGATAGTTTTTATATCGATATTTTCCATAAATATGTCCCATTGAATTTGGTCCGAGTCCTATTATTGAGTGATTAAGAAGATAATCCATATCTCCTTGAATATTTTTAATACCATTTAGGGTTAATGACTCTTCATCAATTTTTTTATAACCGTAGGATGAGATAAAATCTATAGCATTTTTCTGCATTACTTCTACTTTTTTCTTAAACTCAGAATTACTTATAGGTTTTATTTTATTTATGTGAATTAAATCCGGTTTCAAATCTAGAACCATTTTTATATCTTTTATAAAAT
>JAOAAI010000040.1 GCA_026418955.1 Candidatus Goldiibacteriota bacterium
GAGATGTGTATAAGAGACAGGTTTAGCATATTGTAATCCATATTCACTCATCTCGTTTTTCTTTTTTGCATTCTTTATTATATCAATAACTTTATCCTTTATATCTTCTGGATTCATTGGGTCGGCATATAAAACACTATCACCAAAAACTTCCGGTATTGCACCTCTTATTGAGGTAACAACAGGTGTTCCACTTGCAAGAGCTTCCAGAATAATCAATCCAAAACCCTCATGAAGCGATGGTGCAACAAAAACTTGTGCCTTTGTATATAATTCAATCAATGCATCATTATCAACATAACCCATAAATTGAATTTTTTCTGTAATTTTTGGATCCATCACATCAATAAGCTTCTTTATATCAGAGTTTTTCCATCCCGATGCTCCTACTATCACTAGAGAACAATCAACTTCTTTTGCTATCAATTCAAATGCTTTAATCATATTTATAAGATTTTTTCTTGGCTGAATTGTACCTACAAATAAAATAAAATTTTCTTTCATATTTTTGATATTAGAAGTATATCTATCCAGATAAATGCCATTATATGCCACAAATATTGGTTTTTCTGGCTTTAAATATGCAATAATTTCTTCTTTTGAAGTGTTTGATACAGTAATGATTGCATCGGATTTTCTCACGCATAAGGGAAATAACGTGTGATAGAGAACCCTGTCAGTAAATTTTATCGTATCAGGGAAAAGAACATATACAACATCATGAATAGATACTACACATCTAATTTTTTTTGGTAACAATAAAGGTATGTATTCTCCCCCACCCCAAAAAATATCTACTTTTTCGTTAATAATTTTATAAATTAGTCCAGGATTCTGTAGCCATAATCTCCTGTATTTGCTAAAACACCCCTTATACTCAATTATTTTAAAATTTTTATTTTTTAAAATTTCATTAGCTACATTATGGTGATTAATTTTTGGCGTAAAAAGGATGTACGTATTTTCTTTATCTAAAACTGACAGCGCTTTAATAATATTACTTGTGAGAGTTCCTATCCCTGTATTGTATCTTTCAAATAGAAAATATGCATCAATGCCAACTATCATTTTACCCTAAAGTTACCAAATTGATTTAATCAATTTTGCTATTGATCCGCTCAAACAATAAAACCATTTCACGTGCACAAATTTCCCAGGAATATTTTCTCACGTTTTTTTTGCCTGCTTGTATCAATTTATTTTTTAATTTTGGATTTTTAACAATCAATTCCATAGCATCTGCTATCTCTTTAACATTATATGGATCAACAATTAATGCTCCATCCCCTGCCACTTCAGGACAACTTGATACATTGCTTGTAATTACTGGACAACCACAAGCCTGAGCTTCAAGTATTGGCAGTCCAAATCCCTCATAAAGCGAAGGGTACAAATAACAATCAGCTAATTTGTACAAACCCACTAAATCCTCATCAGGAATATAACCTAATTTTATTACTCTGTTTTCAAGTTTATTATCTTTGATAAACTCAAAGACCTCATTATCACGCCAAGAATATCCACCTGTTACGTACAGATTATGTGGGAGTGTGTCTTTAATGCAATTAAATGCCTTCAACACATTTAACATGTTTTTTCTAGGGCTTAATGACCCAGAGTAAAAGAAATACGGCAACTTCAAATTATATTTCTTGATTATGGACTGCAATTGCTTTTTATGGTGTTTTTTAAAAAATACTTCTTCCACACCTTCTTTTATTATAGAAATTTTTTCCGCTGGTATTTTTAAAAGGTCTTGCATTCTTTGAGCTGTGAAATTTGAAACCGCAATATTAACTGCTGAAATCTTACCATTAATAGGGATCATCAATTTATGATGAAGGTTGTCAAAATAATTAAACTCTCTAAAATGCAAACCTTTTTCAAAGTATACAATATCATGAAATACTGGAACTTTCTTACCTTTTATCATGGGTGAAAATGTATTTTTAGGGAATAACCAAATATCTATATTATACCTATGTGATATGGCTGGAAGATAAAAATAATCAAAATACAATTTTGATTTTGTTTTTTTTATTATAATATCAAAATTTGAATTCAAAGAAAAATCTAAATTAATATCAGCATTTACAAATAAATAATATTTATTCTTTTTATCAATTTTAGATAGCTCCCTTATAACATTTACAGTGTATCTATAAGGGCCGCCTTTCCGTTCAGTAAGCACCCTCCCATTTATAGCAATATTCATTTCTTATCTATAGTTCCCTGATCATATATTTTAAAAAAATAATCTACATTCCACCACCCCCAACCACAAAGCTTCGCCCTCTCAGTTACAGGGGTTTAACCTGCCCAAGCACAGTAATATAAAACAAATTATTAATGTAGCCACTTACACCAACACTGACA
>JAOAAI010000126.1 GCA_026418955.1 Candidatus Goldiibacteriota bacterium
CTCCTCTAAACTTAACTTCTTAAATAAAGCTAAAACTTTTCATTTGTTCTTTAATTTTGCAAGAAAAAATTCTTACAAAGGTTTTAAATCCCCTTCTGATATATTATCTGAATATAACTTATCTTCCGATATCGCTTTTATGCAACCTATTATCATTGATGAATTATATAGACATAATTTTTCTTCTGAGTATAATTATTTGTACCATCATGTCCCTGATCTTCCCGCTTTTTTATTTTTATAAACTTTTTTTATATAATTCAAAGCCTTTAAAAATGCATTTTTTCTATGTGAAATTTTGTTTTTCTCTTTTAAAGACATTTCTGCAAATGTTTTACCCTTTTTCGTAAAATAAAATACAGGGTCATAACCAAAACCGTTCTTACCCCTGGGTTCAAAAGAAATATAACCATTTACTTTACCTATAACTATCTTTTCTTTACCATCAGGTAAAATTATGCAAACAGCTGTTTTAAAAGTTGCTTTTCTTTGTCTCCATGGTACATCCTTTAATAATTTTAGTAATTTGTTATAGTTATCTTCATATGTACAACCATGTCCAGCAAATCTAGATGAATAAACTCCTGGTGCCTTTGCCAAATAATCGACTTCAAGTCCAGTATCATCAGATAAAATAATTGCATCTTTTATGTAGTTTCTTACACTTCTTGCTTTTATTTTTGCATTATCTGCTATTGTAGCACCTGTTTCTTTGATAGGTTTGTTAAAATTAATATCTTGAAGTGTTAAAATTTTAAAATTTTTATCTTTAATTATCTCTTTTATTTCTTTTATTTTATGTTTATTATTAGTAGCTAAAACAATTTTTATCATATTATACCGAGAGCTTGTTTTTGTAATTTAATTAATTCTTTTATACCATTCTGAGCTAGTCTTAATAATCTTAATAATCTTTCTTGATCAAAGGTTTTCTTTTCCGCTGTTGCTTGAATTTCAACATATTTATCGTCATCTGTCATTACAACATTCATATCCACCTCTGCGTTAGAATCTTCTTCATAATTTAGGTCAAGTATTTCAATATCATTTAATATACCAACAGAAACTGCAGCAACAAATCCCTTTATTACATCTTCATTTATCTCCCCATTTTTTATAAGTTTTTGTATAGCATCATACAAAGCAACAAAACTACCTGTTATTGCCGCTGTTCTTGTTCCACCATCAGCCTGTATAACATCAGCATCTAAAATTATTGTTTTTTCACCAAGTTTTGTTAAATCAATTACACTACGTAAAGCTCTTCCAATTAAACGTTGAATTTCTTGAGACCTACCATTGATTTTTCCTTTTATAGAATCACGTAGTATCCTAACAGCTGTTGAGCGAGGAAGCATTGAGTATTCAGCAGTTATCCAGCCACTATTCTTCCCTTTTAAAAATGGTGGTACTTCGTTAAGAACACTTGCATTACATAATACTTTTGTATCTCCAAATTCAATTAATACAGAACCCTCGGCAAATTTTGTATAATTTCTAGTTATTGTAACTTTTCTTAATTCATCTGGTTTTCTACCATCATTCCTCATAAACCACCTACTTTTCAGAATATATTACCATTGAATCCTCTGTTTCATGAATACATACACTTTTAAGTTTTGGATTTTTTACTACCTTTTTTAATTCTAAAAAAATATATCTTGCGATATTTTCTGCCGATGGATTATTTTTTTTAAAAAAATTTATATCTTCATTTAGATATTTATGATCTATTTTATCAATTACTTTTTTTAAGATATTTTTTAAAATTGAAAAATCAATAACAAGTCCATCTTTATTGGTTTTTTTTGAAGCAAAAGTAACAGTAACCAAATAATTATGTCCGTGTATATGCTCACATTTTCCTTTGTAGTTTCTTAAATTATGTGCCGCAGAAAAACTATCACGAATTTTAAGTTCATACATTATATTTTCACCTTTTTTTCAAATCTATTTTTTTAGCACTAATAATACTTTCTTTTAAAAACATCTTTGCTATTTTATTAAAATTATCCGGTGTGTCTGTAACATAAAATTCATGTTTATTGTTATTTTTTCTTGATGCAAGCATACCCGATGATTCAAGCATCGCCCTTATTGTTTTTGAAATTTCTATTGCTGAATCAATTATGTTAATCCCTGGCATTATTCTTTTTATCAAATTTTTTAATAATGGATAATGCGTGCAACCGAGTAACAAAGTATCAATATTTTTTCCATTGAAATATTTTAGATATCTTCTTAATATAAGTTCTGTTTCTCTTTCTTCAAGCCATCCTTCCTCAACCAGTGGAACTAATAAAGGAGTTGCATATGAAAATATCTTTATATTTTTATCTTTCATTTTAATTATTTTTTCATATGCTTTACTCTCTATTGTAGCCCTAGTACCTATAATTCCTATCCTTTTATTTCTTGTAATATCAATTGCTGCTCGTGCTCCTGCCTCAACAACACCTATAATATTTATTTTAAAATTTTTTCTGAGTTCATCAAGAGCAATTGCTGATGATGTATTGCAAGCAACAACTATTATTTTTACATTCCTTTTTAATAAAAAAGAAACATTTTCTATTGAAAATCTTATTATTGTATCTTTTGTCTTTGAACCATAAGGGGCTCTAGCAGTATCTCCAAGATAGCAGATGGATTCATTTGGTAACTGTCTTATCAATTCTTTTACAACAGTAAGACCACCAACTCCTGAATCAAATACTCCGATTCTTTTATTATTCATTTATCATTTTACCTCTATCAATTCATAATCTTTGTTACCAAGTCCAATTTTCTCTCCATATTCAATCTGAATTTTCCAATCAAGATTTGAATGAACCATTTTAAATTTATCTTCTTTTGAATATTTTAAATCATAATTTTTATCTTTAATATTTTCATTTATTACAACAGAAGAATTAATAAGATCAGCGGATGCATGGTCAATTGCAACAGGATCAAAAGAAGCTAAAATACCAATATCAGGAACAAGATATTTATCTGTTGATGGCATACAATCACATTCCGGTGTAATATTAATTAAAAAATTAAAAAAAACAATTTTCCCTTTTTTTATTTTCATAACAGCATATGCATATTCAACCATTTTTTCATTCATAACCTTAACATCAGAGTCCCAAAATGTATCTATATCACTAGAGCTGCAAGAAGCTATGCATTAACCACATCCAATACATTTTGAAGGATCATTTACAGCTTTGCCATTAACTATTTTTACTGCGTCAAAATTACACCACATAACACATTCACCGCAACCAACACAATACTTTGATTTAAAATTAGGAGCACTCCCCGAATGTTGTTCTTGTTTTCCTGGTCTTGGAGCACAACCCATCCCTATATTTTTTATGGAACCGCCCATGCCGGTTAACATATGTCCTTTGCAATGAGTGACAACCACTATGGAATTTGCCCAGTAAAAAGCAGAAGCAATTTTAGCTTTTTTAATATATTGTAAATTTATCTCTTCTTCTACATAATCCATTCCAGTTAAACCATCTGCAATGATTATAGGTGCATCAACCGTTGAAAAAGAAAAACCATGCCGCATAGCAAGATTCAAATGTTTTACCGCATTGTTACGTTCACCCACATACAGTGTATTTGTGTCTGTTAAAAATGGTTTACCACCACAGATTTTTATCCTATCAACCAGCACTCTGTAAAAAATCGGAGAAATAAATGATATATTGCCTAGTTCTCCAAAATGTGCTTTAACAGCAACCATATCATTTTCTTTTATTATCCCACCTGCACCAACTTTATCAAATAATCTAACCAATCTATCAAGAATACTATCATCCATATTATCTGCACCAAATTTTGTTAAGTACACTTCTGATTTCACTTTATTAACCCTTAATAAAAAATTATTTATCTTTTAAAAGTTTGTATTCAACGCTGTCTACCAGAGCAAGCCAACTTGCCTCAATAATATTCTCAGATACTCCAACAGTTGTCCAGATATCTTTATTATCTGTACTTTCTATAAGAACCCTGACTTTTGCCGCGGTTCCATCAGCACCGTCTATAACACGAACTTTGAAATCTACAAGACGCATATTTTTAATACTTGGATAAAATCTAATCAACGCTTTACGTAATGCATTATCCAATGCATTTACAGGGCCATTTCCTTCAGCAGCTGTATGCTCCAGTATATCTTTCACTTTAATCTTAATGGTTGCTTCAGTGAATAATTCACTATTTCTTTCTTCATTTATAACTCTTAATCCTTTTAATTCAAAAAAAGGCTTATAATGAGATAAATTTTTTTTCAGAAAAATAAATAAAGAAGCATCAGCAGCTTCAAATTCATAACCTTCACTTTCAAGTTTTTTTATCTTTATTATTAAATCTTTTGTGGTTTGATCATTTTTATCAAGCTTGAAACCCATTTCTTTTGCCTTATAAATCAATGAACTAGTCCCAGCTTGATCCGTTATAAGTATCTTTCTGCTGTTACCTATGATTTCTGGATTTATATGTTCATACGCTTTTTCTTCTTTTAACATCGCATCCGCATGAACACCTGCTTTATGGGCAAATGCATTTTTGCCTGTATAAGGTTGATTATCAGGGGGTATAATATTGGCGATTTCATAAATATAATGGGATATTTCTGTTAATTTTTTAAGTGAACTTGTAGGTATTGTATCATAACCCATTTTTAAACTTAAAGCTGGAATAATAGAAATAAGATTTGCATTACCACATCTTTCACCAAATCCATTTATTGTGCCCTGTACCATTACAAAACCATTTTTTACAGCAATTAACGAATTGGCAACTGCCAGTTCTGAATCATTGTGTGTATGTATTCCCAATGGCGTTTTTATGTTTTCAAAAATATCCATAGTTATCATATCCATTTCCTGTGGCAGGGTCCCACCATTTGTATCGCACAAACATATAAAATCAGCTCCTGCCTGCTCAGCAATTTTAAGACACTTAATTGCATATTCAGGATTATCTTTATATCCATCAAAAAAATGCTCAGCATCATAAATTACGATTTTTTTGTTATCTTTTAAATATTCTATAGATTCTTTTATTATCTGTAAATTTTCTTCAGGTGTTATATGCAAAACATTTTTAACATGTAAAATCCATGTTTTTCCAAATATTGTAACAACTTCTGTGTCAGCCTCAAGTAAAGAATTTAAAACTGGATCATTTTTTACTTTATTCTTTGCTCTTCTTGTTGAGCCAAAAGCTACAATTTTTGAATTTTTTAATTTTAATTTTTTAACCCTTTTGAAATATTCAAAATCTTTTGTATTTACCCCCTTCATTGGCCAGCCACCCTCAATAAAATCAACTCTTAATTCATCAAGCTTCTTTGTAATGAGTAATTTATCTTCAAGTGAAAAATTCACTCGAGCACTCTGAGCACCATCTCTTAAAGTGGTGTCATAAATATAAATTTTTTTACTTTTCATAGACTAACACCTACTTTAAAAAAATTTTAAGAATCAAATAAAAAATAGCCAATATGATATAAATAACCGATAAAACTTTAAGATGCCATTTTAAAGAAAATTCTTCTATTGGTTCTTTTTTTATGTTCTTTTTATCTGTATTTTGAATATTCTGTTGGCTTTTGGATTGCTCTGTCATTTAAACACCACCTCATTATTAAATTTTTCATTTAAATTTTTTCGCTTTTAATATTTCTTTTACCCAAATTAAAAGCATCATGTAATACTTTAACCGCAGTATCGACTTTATCAGCACGGACAACTACAGATATTTTTATCTCTGATGTTGAAATCATTTCAATATTGATTTTTTTAGCAGCCAGTGCTTTAAACATTTTTGCTGCAATTCCTGTATGAGTTCTCATACCAACACCAACAACTGAAACTTTGCCAATTTTATCATCCATCAAATAACCTTTTGCCTTTATGTTTTTTACTATCACAGATAATACTTTTTCAATCTTTTCCAAGTCCTTTTTTAATATTGTAAACGATATATCCGTTGTTCCTTTCTGACTTATATTCTGAACTATCATATCCACGTTTATATCTGCTTCTGCTATTTTAGTAAAAATAAAAGCGGCTATTCCAGGCTTATCAGGAACATTTAAAATTGTTATTTTAGCTTCATTTTTATTATAAGTTATACCACTCACAACGACTTTTTCCATTTTTTTATCCTCCTTCTTAATGATTGTTCCTGGTTTATCTGTAAATGTCCCTCGTACATGTAAAACAATATTATAATTTTTTGCAAATTCAACACATCTATTATATAATACCTGTGCGCCGCCACTTGCCATTTCAAGCATTTCATCATAACTTAGATAATCAATTTTACGTGCATCTTTTACTATTTCTGGATTAGCAGTCATAACACCTTCTACATCCTTTAAAAATTCACATACATCTGCATTTAACGCTTTGGCAAGAGCCACAGCTGTTAAGTCAGAACCACCGCGGCCAAGAGTTGTTATATCCTCATCTTCTGTAACTCCCTGAAAGCCAGCAACAACAGCGATATAATCTTTTGCAAGTGCATTTTTTATCTTATTTACACCTTTTATCTTTAAAATTCTTGCACTTGTATATTTTTTATCGGTAATAATACCTATTTGAGCACCTGTGAATGAAATTGCTTTATAACCTTTGGAAATCAATGCCATGCTCATTAATGCAATTGACTGTTGCTCTCCTGTAGCCATGAGCATATCAAGCTCTCTTTCTGCTGGATTTTTAGTTATTTTTTTAGCAAATTCAATTAAATTATCTGTGGTGTCACCAGGAGCAGATACAACCACTACCATTTTATTACCTTTTTTCTTTTCTTTAATAATTCTATCTGCAACATATAAAAATTTTTCCGGTGTAGCAAGTGAAGCTCCACCATATTTTTGAACGATTAAAGCCACAAATCTACCTCCAAATATCAATATTTAATTTTTAATAAAAAAAGGAAATAACTCCCAGCCCTTTTCAAATTTTATATTAGAATTCTTTTTAATTTCTCGTTCACTCAATATGTTAATAGGATTTTCAACTTCTTTTGTTGAATTGTATATAAAAAAAGGAACAGGTTCGTCTGTATGAGTCCTTACCTCTATCGGTGTTGCATGATCGGATGTTATCATTAATTTAAAATTACCAAATTTTTTCATACCTTCAAATATAGGACCTACAACTTCACTATCAAATAATTCTATGGCTTTAATTTTACCTTGAATATCTCCATTGTGTCCCATTTCATCAGTTGCTTCTATATGTAAATACACAAAATCCTTTTTTTTCAATGCTCTTAAAGCATATTCAACTTTGCCTTTAAAATTAGTGTCTATATAGCCGGTAACACCAGGAACATTTATTACCTCTAGTCCCATGCATAATCCTATTCCATTTACAAGATCAACAGCGGATATTACAGCCCCTTCCATACCATATGTGTCTTTTAATTTAGGAAGTTCAAGTTTTTTGCCTTGACCCCATAACCATATCATATTTGCAGGTGGTTTCCCCTCAGCACGCCTTTGAATATTTATTTCGTGACCTTCTAATAATAATTGTGAATCCTTCATCATTTGAATTAAAAAAGAACTTTTAGTACCTTTTGGAAAATGTTTCTCTATCTCTTGCCCATAAATATCATGCGGAGCAACAGCTTTAATATTTTCTCCACCTTTCATAACCATTATATGTCTATAACTCTTTCCAGGATAAAATTTGACATCTTTGCTTCCTAGTTTATTATCTATAAGCTTAATCAATTCTTTGGCTTCCTTGGTTGTTATATGTCCTGCACTGTAATCCATCATTATTCCATCTTTTACATAAACCAAGTTACATCTAAATGCAACTTCATTCTGTTTTAATTCAATACCAAGATTTGCCGCCTCCATTGCAGCTCTTCCAGTATAATATTTATGTGGGTCATAACCTAGGATTGCTAAATTGCCTACATCAGAACCAAAAGGTAATCCATCACATAGTGGTTTTACCATTCCGCATATACTTTTTCTAAAAATAAAATCCATATTAGGTTTGTTTGCTGCCTCTAATGGTGTTTTATTTCCAATTTCAGCTATAGGTCTATCAGCCATACCATCGGCTAAAAGAATTATATATTTCATGATTATATCCTGAAAATTTTATATTTTAATAAAATATGATTTTTGAATTTATTTTTCTTCCTCTCCTTCTTCTGGGGTAGGTTTATCTTCTGGCAATCTTAAATCCTCAACATCTTCTTCTTGTTCTTTTGCTTTTTTCTTTGCTGCGAGTTGTTCTTCTGTTAATTCTGTTTCCTCCTCACTTACTTCTTCTCCTTCTTCACCCTCTTCGGCTTTTTTCTTAAACTGAATATGATCCCTAAATGCGAGTCTTAATTGTTTTAACTCTTCAAGTGCATTTTTTGCATTTACATAATTTTTATCCTTTTCCAGAGCCATTTTATATGCTTTTGTTGCTTCATCAAATTCATTTAGTTTCTGATGAGCTTTACCCAGAGCATAATATGCTTCTTTAAAATCAGGATTTAAAAGTATTGCCTTTTTTAAATGTGCCTTGGCTTTTTCGTAAAAACCATTCAATAATAAAGCATTACCGTAATTATAGTGTGCACCTGGAAATTTATCATCCATTTTTATTGCTTCTTCAAATTGATTGATTGCTTTTGCAAGTTTTCCCTGCTTTAAATAAACTATTCCTAGATTTGTCGCTGCTTCTGCATATTTATTCTGTTTCTCCACTTCTATTGCTTTTTTAAAATTTTTAATTGCATAATCATATAAACCACTATCATAATAAATAAGCCCTGATTCGTTATATAAAGGCGCAAAATTTGGTTCCTTTTTAATTGCCTCTCTTAATAATAAAATACCATCATCAAATTTTTTTTGTTTTCTATATATTTTTGCAAGATTCAATGAGGCACGAACAAATGAATAGTTATCATTGTTCAATTTCAAAACTTTTTCATATGCTTCTTCTGCTTTTTTTGTGTCATCCTTATATTTTATTTCATAAGCAACACCTATATTATAATATGCTTCTGCATAATTTGGGTCAGTATGAATTGCTTTTTTATAATAAAAAATTGCATGGTCAATTTGATTTAATGCAATATATGCTAGCCCTAGTTTATTATAAGATTTGACAAAATCAGGTTTCATCTTGATCGCTTTTTTGTAAAATTTTATTGCATTTTTATAATCTCCAACAAGATATGAATCATATGCATCGTTATAATAATCATAGGCATTTTTTGCGTAGATGATGCATGTAAAAGTAAATATCAATATTAACATTATTATTCTTTTCATTTTATCCTCCTATTGTTCTATTATTTTTATAATCTCATTAAAATCAGGAGCAACAACAGTAGGTTTGAATTCAACACTCTTTATAGCTCTATCAGGATCTTTTAATCCATGACCAGTTAAAATACAAACAATTTTTATTTTTTTATCTTCTGGAAAATACTTCTTATTTGCATATTTTATTAAACCTGCAACAGATGCAGCAGATGCAGGTTCAACAAAAACACCTTCTTTCTCTGCTAATAATTTATATGCTTGTATAATTTCTTCATCAGTTACAGTGTCTATCACACCACCCGATTCATCTTTTGCCAAAACTGCTTGTTTCCAGCTAGCAGGATTACCAATTCTAATTGCGGTTGCTATTGTTTCAGGTTTTTCAACCGGCTTACCTAAGACAATTGGTGCAGCACCAGCTGCCTGAAATCCAAGCAACTTTGGTAATTTCTTTGATTTTCCTTTTTCTTTATATTCTTTATATCCCTTCCAGTATGCTGTTATATTACCAGCATTACCTACAGGTATGCAATGAAAATCAGGTGCATCACCTAAAACATCAATTATCTCAAATGCTCCTGTTTTTTGTCCTTCAATCCTAAAAGGATTTAAAGAATTAACAAGTTCAATAGGATAATTTTCGCAAATTTTTTTAACCATTTCAAGAGCAACATCAAAATTTCCTTCAACAGCAATAACCTTTGCACCATGGATCAACGCTTGGGATAATTTGCCTAAAGCAATATAACCATTAGGTATTATAACATAAGATTTAAGTCCTGCACGCATAGAATATGCAGCAGCAGATGCTGAAGTATTTCCAGTTGAAGCACATATTGTTGCCTTTACTCCTTTTTCAAGGGCTTTTGATATAGCAAGGGTCATCCCTCTATCCTTAAAAGAGCCGGTAGGATTCAAACCCTCATATTT
>JAOAAI010000131.1 GCA_026418955.1 Candidatus Goldiibacteriota bacterium
AAACCGCAGCTGTAGCATGTGCTATTATTTCATTGATAATACCTTCCGTCAGAGTAAAAAGACCAGCTATCTGTCGTCCAGAACCAGTTATGCCAATACCTATAATCTCTACATTTTTATCTTTTATACTATTATATATTGCTTCATAACATTTACGTGATGCTTCTACAGGATTGCCATTGGTCCTCAAATAAACAGAAGTTAAAATTGCATCATCATCCACACGAAAAAGAACTGCTTTTGTAGTGGTTGAACCAACATCAAGACCAATAATACATTTATTATATTCCCAGAACTCTCCTCTTTTTGATTCACAGAAAGTTACAAGTTCTTTTGCATATTTTAGCGGAGAAAGTCGAGGAAAACTCGTCTCTCCTTCTTTAAATAATTGTTGTTTTACACTTTCACCTTTTTTAAATGAAAGAATGGCAGCATCCAAAGCTTCAAAATAAGGAGCTTCTTCAGGCACAGTTACATTTTTTAACTCCTGTTTTATATATTTAATTACCGGTTTATTTAAGGCAACCCCACCTGTAATTATTACATTTTTATGCGGTAATTTTTTTATTAGTTCTATAATTTTTTCAGCTATCATTTTACAAAGACCTGAAGTTACATTAGCAACAGGTACTCCTTTATTCAATGCGTGTGTGCAGTCGGATTTGCAAAAAACAGAGCATCTTCCTGAAACTCTGTATGGTTCTCCTTGCTGAGCAATTTCCATGGCACTGTTAATAGTCAAAGCCATTCTTTTTATCTGCTGTAAAAAAAACTCTCCTGTTCCAGATGCACATTTATTACCAGTTGAAATTCCTGTTATTCTTAAATTTTCATCAAGACGATAAACAATAAATGTTTCTCCCCCAGCAGAAACTAAAACATCATATTTATCCTCTTTATTTGCAATATATTGAAGTGCCGCTTCAACAGTTTCGGCCTCAGAAACAGATGGTAAATTTACAAAATCTCTAAAACGTCTACCAGTAACCAGGACAGGATAATTTTTAGGATTTAATTCTTTTAAAACTTCTTCAAAAACTTTTTTTGGATTGCCCTCGTGTTCTTTTCTTATGATTTTAGTAACTTTATATAAATTATCTGCTTTTTCAAGTTCTACTGCAGAAATAGTAGAAGCACCAAGACATATTCCATATGATTTTTTTACCACTTTTTACTCCTCACATCTTATTAATAATGATTATAATATAACACAAATTTAGAGTTTTTCAATTATTATAAAATGTTTTATAATTATGTTTGAGAAATATTTTTTTATTATTTCTCCAAAAATATGAAAAATTTTATAAGAAAACATATTTTGTGAACATTTCCAGCAAACATAATTATAGAACATCCTTAACAAACATTTTTATTATTTCATCCCAGTAAAATCTTTTTAAATCAAAATTTTCTATTTTTTCTAGCAATTTATCTATATTATTTATAGCAAATTTCATCTTATCACATAGATCATCAATATCAGGCTCTGCCATCAAGCCTTTTCCATCCTTATTATCATACTGAATTTCTCCAGCATCAACAAGCCGATAATTTATTAGCAAAGAGTTATTTTCATTTAAAAAATCACAATGTCCACCCCATCCAGTTGCAATGATAGGTAAGCCACATGCAATCGCTTCCAAAAAAACCATACCAAAACCTTCGGCACGTGAAGGCAATACAAAACAATCAGCAGAACGCATTAAATCCGCCATCTGTTCTTCACTGAATTCCACATCTATTATCTTTATATTTCTTGTAAGTTTTATTTCGTTAAACTCAATATCATAGCGAGATTTTCCAGGTTTATAAGGAAATTTTACAATTAATTCAACATCTTTTTTTTCACCAAACACTCTATTAAAACCATTGATAAGAACATCAATGCCTTTGCGTTTCTGTGGCATGCATACTGACAAAAATATGAATTTTTCATTTTTGATTTTTGATTTATTTTTTCTATTATAAATTTCCGGATTAATCCCATATGGAGCTATCCTTATCAAATCTTTTCTTAAACCTGAATCAATAAAAATCTTTCTATTAAACTCTCCAGGCAAAAAAAGAATATCCAGATATTTATTTATATTTTCTATCCATTTTTGAGGAACTGATGTGGTTTCATAAACAATCATCCCATATTTAAATTTTGTATTAATAAATTTATAATTTTCAGGATATTCAAAAGCAAGTGTTTTATCATAAATAAATTTTTTTTGTATGTTAAAGTTTTTAGGTAATAAAAATGATGGATTGTACAAAAAACCCCTACGTTCATAAACACATACATCTATTCCAGCTTTTATAAATGAATTTATTATTTCTCTCCCAATCTTTGCCCATGAAACAGGAGAGCGTAATAAACCAAAAAAATTTATTCCATTTTTCATTTATAATATATAAATATATAATACCTCATATATGTAAAATATGACCGAGTTTATCTCTTTTTGTTTGAAGATATTTTTTATTTATTTCATTTGGTGTAACTTCTATAGGTACACGCTCAACGACTTCAAGCCCATATCCACTTAAACCAACAATTTTTTTAGGATTATTAGTTAATAAACGCATTTTTCTTACTCCAAGATCATATAATATCTGGGCTCCTATTCCATAATCACGCAGATCATCCGGGAACCCAAGAGCTTTATTGGCTTCAACCGTATCAAGAGAATGTTCCTCTTGTAATTTATAGGCTCTTATTTTGTTTATCAAACCTATACCTCTTCCTTCTTGTCTCATATATAGCAATACACCTTTACCTTCTTTTGCAATTATTGATAATGCCACATGGAGTTGTTCACCACAATCACACTTCAAAGATCCAAGAACATCACCTGTCAAACATTCAGAATGCACACGTGTTAAAACAGGCTCGTCACTTTTAATTTCACCCTTTACCATCGCTAAATGAATTTTACCTTCACACTTATCAGAATAAAGTATTAGTTTAAAATCTCCATACTTTGTTGGTAAAATTGTCTGTTCTATCTTTTTTATTAAAATTTCTTTTTCTCTTCTGTATTTAATAAGAGCTGCTATTGAGATGATTTTTAATTTGTGTTTCTGTGCAAATTCAATCAATTGAGGCAGCCTTGCCATGGTTCCATCTTCATTTAGTATTTCACAAATCACTCCAGCTTTTACCTCACAACCAGCAAGACGAGCTAAATCAACCGCTGCCTCTGTATGTCCTGCTCTTTCAAGAACGCATCCCCTGCGAGCAATTAAAGGAAAAATATGTCCGGGTTTTATAAAATCATCTGGTTTTGCATCTTTTGCTACAGCCTTTTTTATAGTTAAAGCTCTATCATGAGCAGATATCCCAGTTGTAATTCCATGCTTTGCATCTATTGAAATAGCAAAAGCAGTTCTGTGTTTATCTTCATTTTCAGCAACCATAGGACCTAAACCAAGTTTTTTTATCTGTTGCTCTTCCATGGCAAGACATATAAGACCACTGCCTTCTTTTGCCATAAAGGTTATTATCTCTGGAGTTATTTTATCTGCAAGACAGACTAAATCGCCTTCGTTTTCTCTGTCTTCATCATCCACTACAATTATCATCTTTCCTTGTTTTAAATCTTCAAGTGCCTCTTCTATTGTATTCAATTTAAAATCCTCCATCATATACATAGCATAATCCCCCCTTTTTCAATTATATAATATTTTAAAATTTAAGAATACATATCAACCAGTAAACCTTTTATTTTTTCCAGCGTTGCAAGAAACTGTATTGTATCTGCTTGTTTAGCTAGTACCTGTTTTGTGAGTTCTTCCAGATGAGCATCAACCTGTTCAACTAAAAAATATATTTTTTTTCTTTTAACCATTATTTTTGAACTATCAGATACTTTAACTGAATAAATCTTTTTTATAACCTGCTCCATAAATGATTTCACTAAATTTTTGTATTTTTCAAGTTCTTCAAATGTTCTATGCCTTTCAAGAATCTTTGCCTGTTCATCTATATCTTTTATCAATTCATCAAATGTCTTTTTAATCTGTTCTTCAGTGACCTCATCTAAATTTTTTGAAAAATTTGCCTGATTTACAATATCTCTGGATATATGTGTGGCATGGGTTTTTCCAGCCGATCTTTTTGTTTTTCCTATCTGCGCTTTATTATCACCATACTGCCCTGATGTTTCAGATATTCTCATTTTTGTACCTCAATTTTTAAAATAGTTCAAAATCAGTTCATAAAGAGTTTATAAAAAATTAAAAACTATTTTAGAGCTACATTAGAACTAAGTATGAACTATTTTCCAACATTAAAAAGCAACATATTTTCCACATACTTTCCTATTATATCAAATTCCAGGTTAACTTTGTCATCCTTTTTATATTCACCAATAATTGTAACATTTAAAGTTTCTGGTATTATTGAAACTTTAAATACGTTCTTTTTAACATCAAATGCAGTTAAACTAACACCATCAACAGCAATTGATCCTTTTTCTACCAGATACTTAGAAAACTTTTCAGGAAATTCTATCTTTAAAATTGTATTTCCAGTTTCTTTTTTTAATGAATTTATAACTCCTATCGCATCAATATGTCCCTGAACAATATGCCCGCTTAAAAAACTTTCCGGTGTTACAGGCAATTCAATATTTACATTTTTTCCATAACCGATATTGTTAAAAGTAGTTTTTTTTATTGTTTCTTCTGTGATATCAACAGAAAAAATTCTCAACCCATTAAAAGAAACAACAGTTAAACAAACACCATTCACTGCAATTGACATGCCCCTATGAATATTTTTTATCTCTTTT
>JAOAAI010000186.1 GCA_026418955.1 Candidatus Goldiibacteriota bacterium
AAGGAGAAATTGAATCCACCAATCCTTGTGGAGAACAACCGCTTTTACCATATGAGGCATGTAATCTGGGATCTATAAATCTTGATAAAATGATAACTCCTGATAATAAAATTGATTATAAAAAATTATCAGAAACAGTTAGAAAGGCAATACATTTTCTTGATAATGTCATAGATGTTTCAAAATATCCTTTAACTAAAATTGAAGAGATGGTTAAAAAGAATAGAAAAATAGGTTTAGGAATTATGGGATGGGCAGATATGTTAGTTTGCCTAGGGATACCATATAACTCCGATGAAGCAATAAAACTAGCAGAAAATATTATGAAATTTATCTATGAAGAAGCAGAAAAAGCATCCATAGAAATAGCTGAAAAACGTGGCGTGTTTCCAAATTATGAAAAGTCAATTTATAAGAAAAATAATAAGCGGTTAAGAAATGCAACACTTACAACAATTGCTCCTACTGGGACTTTATCAATGATAGCAGGATGTTCATCAGGTATTGAGCCACTTTTTGCTATAGCATATATAAAGACAGTTATGGATAATGATAAGTTACCAGAAGTTAATAAACATTTCCTGAAACTTATAAGACAAAAAGATTTTTATTCAGATAAATTATTAAATAAAATTGCTGAAAAAGGTCATCTATCTGATATAGATGAAATTCCAGATGATATTAAAAGAATATTTGTTACTGCTCATGAGATAGAACCAATATGGCATATAAAGATGCAGGCGGCTTTTCAAAAATATACGAATAATGCTGTATCAAAGACGGTTAATTTTAAAAATTCTGCTACAGTTGATGATGTTCGTCAAGTTTATGAACTAGCATATGAGTTAGGATGCAAGGGTGTAACTATATACAGAGATGGATCGCGTGATTCACAGGTATTATCAGTTTCTATTAAAAAAGATGCCAGTGAAAGTGAAAAAATAATGGATAAAAAAGAAAAAATAGAACCAAGAGCAAGACCACAGATAACATTTGGTCAAACAATAAAAATGAAAACTGGTTGTGGTAATCTGTATGTTACGATAAATGAGGATGAAAATGGATTGTGTGAAGTTTTTACAACAATGGGCAAATCTGGTGGTTGTGCTGCAGCGCAATCAGAGGCAATAAGCCGTCTTATATCTGTTGCATTACGAGCTGGAGTGAAGCCTGAAATAATAATAAAACATTTACGTGGTATAAGATGTCCTGCTCCTGCATGGCAGGAGGGTGGCATTGTTTTATCATGCCCTGATGCAATAGGTATTGCACTTGAACAATATTTACACATAAAAAATGGAAATACTAAAAAATTTGATTTTAAGCAAAATTTAGAACAAAAAATAATAGGAGAAACATGTCCTGAATGTGGTGCAACACTTGAGCATGAAGGTGGCTGCAATGTATGCAGAATTTGTGGCTATTCTAAATGCTTATGAGAGGAGAAAAAGAAAAACATTTAGAAAAATATTTTTTTATAAATTTTTTTGATAAAATTTTTTGAAAAATAAGTATTATAAATATTATAAATTAAAAATATATCTATAAAATAAATTTTTTTAGGCTTTATTTACAAACAACAATTAAAAAAGTTCATTTCAAATTTTTATTAAATATAAAATAGATATCTAAATTTAATATAACAAACTGCAATGAAGTCCACCAGAAGCCCATGCGTATTGCTGGACGAGTACAACGTCATAGCCATATTTTCTATAAATTTCTGCTTGCTTTTCTGCTATTGGATTTTTTGTTTTTTCTTCTTCATCTATTAAACGGAATAGATATTCTATTGTTAAAAGAATATTTGTATATGAATTTTTATCCGGCTGCATTTGATAGAAATTCAATGCATTTTCCAGATAAAAAATAGCATCCTGCAATTTTTGCTGTGGAGATAGTTCACCATTTTTTGAAATGTGATATGGATATTTGCCTAAAAAAATTGTTATTTTACCGGTTTCTTTATTTTTAAATTTGGCTACATTTGCAGGGTTTCTGACAGGATGGTCATAAAAAGGAATTCTGATAACATCAAATCCGAGTTGAATTAACTGCTCTGCTGCCGCATCATATACTTCATTACATTTTTTAATAAACTCTTTATCAAGTAATTTTTTAAATAAAATATCTTCTATATTATTTTTATCATATATAGGAATAAATGCTCTTGTTGTGTTTTCAGCCGGCAATGCCACCAGATACATATCAAGATGAAATATTTCATCTGTCCCGATATTTTTATTATATAATAATTTTTCAGGTAATATATACACAGGAATACCATATATGGAATTTGAATAAGCGGTTCTTGCTTCCTCTATCATCCACTGTTTATATTGATCTTTTGAATTTACAGGTATATCATATTTAAGTTCTAAGTAACGCATTATACGATGCCAGCCAATCATTAATGCAGGTGTTTTGTCTGGCATTGTTATTATTTCTAGATCGCCACCTTCTGCGCTCGTATTATCTTCAAACCATTTGATGGTAAAAAAGTTTTTGTATTTATTTGCTAAACCTTTAATTGCAGATAAATACATTGCAAAATCATCATTTGCCATACCTATAATATTTTTATTTTTTTCGTCTTTACCAAGTATTTCGCAAGTATCCTGGGTCCAAATCAGGTTGGTTTTTGTATTAAAAAAATAAACTCTTTTTTTAATATCGTTATCTGTAAATCCGCACCTTTTTTTTAAATATTCTATGAAAAACTTTTTTTCAAGTTTTCCAGTTGATTTCTGTAAACCAACAAAAATTTTTGTATAATTAGGTATCTTTTTAAAAATATTTCCATGCGTTAACTCAAGATTTAATAAATAAATATTCTTTTTGAGTTCATTGAATTCCTTATTTGTTATATTTTTTGATTTTTTAATTTCAGGCACAAAAACATATTTTTCATTGATTGGCCATAAACCAATTATTATGTAATCCAAATTTCTTTCTGCTTCTGGAATTATATATATTTTTTGCTCTTCCAGATAATATCCATTTTCTGAAGGTTTAAATAAAGCGCAACCTAGTGAATTTATTTTTAAAAATATTGTAAAAAAAATTAAAATTATTATATTTCTTTTCAAAACTTACTCCTCATTTAGAATATAATATTTTTATCGTTTAAATTATTTGACAATTGAACTAATGAAAGGTTTCGATTTTTTTATAAAAAATTATTAAATATTTTTTTCCAAAATCCTTTTCATTATTTTAAATTATAAAAGATTTTTTATAATTATGAAAAAATTTTTTCATAAATTAAAAAGTATATTTCAAAATTTACTAAAAATTTATAAAAAATTTAAAAGTTGGAAATTTTTAAATGATTGCTTGTATAAGTTATTATAAAAATATAATCATTTTTATTTCTATTGAGTTTTTGGTTTTTGAATTAATTAAAAAGCAGAAAATCTATTGCTTTTGGTTGTAAAAAATTAATGTATATGCAGGAGAGAAACATATGTAGCGTATTATGGATATATGTTTTTTGAAAGTAAAATAATATTTAAAATCAAAAATAAAATTTTTATTCTAATATTTATTTTAAAATTGCACTACAAAATTATTAGCTAAACAAAATTTTAAATGACGATTAAAATAAAGTTACTAATTAACTACTAACATAGATATTGTGTAAAAAAATATAAAACAAAATTTAAATTATAATTGAAAAGATAAGTTTTTTTGATATAATTTTTAAATAAAGGGTGGCGAATAATTATTTAAAAAAAGAGGAGGGTAATTTATGCAAGAAGAAAACTTAAAAGGTGAAATAAATTTTGGCAAGGAAAAACGCGAACATCCGCGGATTGAGATGACAGTCCCTGTAAGATACAGAATCCTATCAAGCGAAGAAGCGACAAAAGCACTAAATCGTTCATTTGATGCAGATACAATATTACAGGAATATAGCGAAGGTGAAACAATAAATGTTTCAAAAACAGGTATACTGATGTATACAAATGAAGAAGTTCCAATAAAAAGCTTTATTGTAATTAATATGCATATATCAATTCCTGGCATATCTTGTAATTGCAAAGCACTTGCAGAAATCATGAGAAGAGAAAAGGCTTTTGATTCAAGTAAATATTTTTATAAAATTGCTTTGAAATTTCATAAGATACTACATCATAATTTAAAAAATTATAAATATATGAGATTAAATGAATTACTTGATATAAAGGAGGCGCAAGTCTGATGGAATTAAATCAAGGATTAAATAAAGAAAACAATGACAATTTAAATAAAGAAGGAGAACTTTTAGTCCCGCAGGAAAGAAGAGAATATCCCAGAGTTGCAATAAATGTGAAAGTGAGATATAGGGTTCTTGATGACACAGAAGAAGATAAGAATTTAATTAAAAATTTTGATCCGGATAAAATTTTTCATGAATACAGTGAAAGTAAGGTAGTGAATA
>JAOAAI010000067.1 GCA_026418955.1 Candidatus Goldiibacteriota bacterium
TGTTGACACCAGTTTACATTCTTATTTGATAAAACAATTAAATGAATTGAAAATAGATGATGAAAATTATAATGTCATTTATAATTTAATTTCATTTATTAATAATGATGGGTTATTATCCGATAGTTTGGAAAATATTTCATTGCAAACAGGTATTGAAGTTGAAAAGTTAAAAATAGGACTTGATATAATTCATAATTATGGTTTTGAACCATTAGGTGTTGGTGCCAGAGATGTAAAGGAAGCATTGTTGATTCAGTTAAAACAAAAAGGTCTTAAGGATTCATTGGCATATAAAATTATAGAAAAAAAATTTGATTTATTAACTCGTCAGAATTATAGTAAATTATCTGAATTTTTTAAGGTAAAAGAAGAAGATATAAAAAAAGCAGAGGAGATAATAAAAGAATTATCTCCATACCCTGGCAGAACATTTTCTGGAGATACTGATATTTTAAATAAAATTCAAATCAGAAAGATTGACGGCAATGAATATATAACCCCTGATATTTTTGTTGAAGAGGATGAAAATGGAAGATTTGTTGTAAAAATATCAAATGAATATCCAGAAATAAGAGTCAATAAAAAGTTACTGGAAGAATATAAGAAAAACAAGCAAACAAAATCGTTCATAAAAGGATATGAGAATAAACTCAAAGCACTCACATCAGCACTTTATGATAGAGAAAAAACTATAAAGGCAATAGTTGAAAAGATCCTTGAAATTCAGAATGATTTTTTAAAAAACGAAGATGCTGGTTTAAAACCTTTGACACTGAAAGAGATAGCAGAAAAAGCAGGAGTCCATGAATCTACAGTGAGCAGAGTAGTCTCAAGGAAATATATACAGATGCCATATGGAGTTGTTCCTTTAAAAAAATTTTTCTCAACGGGTATTGCAACAAAACAAGGTGTAATATCAAATTCTATGATAAAAGAGAAGATAAAAACAATGATAGATAATGAAGATAAAATGAAACCATTGACAGATGCAGAAATTACAGCAAATTTAAATAATGAAGGCATTCCAATAGCGCGACGAACAGTTACAAAATATAGAGAGCAGATGGGAATTTTAACTGCTAGTTTACGAAAAAATAATTTTAAATGAAATACGAAGAAATTTTTATTTTGTATTTCATTAACAAAAAAATATAAAAAAATGTTTAAACAAATATTTATTTTTGGTTTAATTAAATATTGATATTATTTGACATTGTAAAATTTATATGTTAAGTTAATAATAGAACATTGATATTTGATAAATTTTTAGGAGGCATATTGTGAATATATATATAACAGGAAGACATATAACATTGACAAGTGCAATAAAAAATTATGCCTATAAAAAATTTGAAAAATTAAATGATTATTTTGATTTTAAGGATTCTGGTGAGTTACATATAACAATTGATGTGCAGAAATACAGACATATAGCAGAAGGAATTTTGCGTTCAAAACATCATGAATTTACTGCAAAAGTAGAAACAAAAGATATGTATTCATCCATAGATATGCTTGAAGCAAAACTTTTGCTTCAGGTAAAAAAACAAAAGGAACGTATAGTTAAAGGAGAAAAAATAAAAAATAAAAAATTAAATTTACTTGCTAATATTTCTACAGTAAGGTCAATGAAAGGTGAAAAATATAATGAAATCATAGAAGAAGAAATGCAGGCATTAAAACCCATGAATACCGAAGAGGCAATAGAAGAGTTAGAAACTATTGATGAGAAAATAATGTTGTTTTACAATGTTGATTTTAACAAAGTATGTTTACTTAGAAAAAGA
>JAOAAI010000235.1 GCA_026418955.1 Candidatus Goldiibacteriota bacterium
ATACAAGACCGTGCATCTGGTATGAAATGCCTATTGCTTTTACATCTTTTAGATATTTTGAATTTTTCTTTTTTATTTTTGCAGTGGCAAGGATAAGATGTCTCCACCACATCTCAGGATGCTGTTCTGCCCAGCCAGACTCTTTTGCTAAAATTTCCATCTCTTTTTCAGGCGATGATGCAGAATCAATCAGTTTTCCTGTTTGGCCCTCTATTAGCGATGCCTTTATTGACGAACTACCAACATCATAACCAAGTAAATACATAAAAACCTCATAAAATTTTTATTGCATAAAAATTTTAGAACAATATAAATTTGAAAAAAATAGAGCAGTGTATATTTTAAACACCAATTAAAAATTATCAATTTTTTATTATAAATCTCTTTCTTTTATTCCTGCTAACATCATTAACTTTTTTAATAGTCCTATTTTTAAATCTTAGTTTCTGTGCACAGGAACTACAATAATATTATGTCGCCGGAATTTGGTATAAATATGGTGACTTCCCTAAATCCTTGCTAATACCCAACCTTGTTTTTCTAAAACTTACAAAAATCTTTTTCGCTTATAGATTTCATTTACACTGCAAATTTTAATATTTTAACTTTGTTTGATTTGATTGCTTTTTTTTCTTTTTCTTTGTGTACTTTTATCCAGCCCTCAATAGCCTGGTTAACATTTTTTCTTAATTCCTTCATTGTTTCCGTCTGTGTAAAGCAGCCAGGTAAAGCAGGAACTTCTGCTCAGTATCCACCTTTTTCTGCTTTATGTATAATTACATCTATTTTCATTTTTATCATCTAAAATTCACAGCATTTTTATTATTTTACAAAAAATTTTTTTTATAATCAAGTTTATAAAAAACGTGTTTTGTGTGTTTTTTCATATGATTAATTTACCCTTTTTATTTTATCCGCCCCTAATATTTTTTATTGTCTATTTTTCTTAAATCTTTTTTTAATATGAAAATCTAAAATCTGAAAATTTGAATATTCTTTCATCCTGCATTTGGCAAACGCCAGTGCAGTTATTTATATTCCGCATCACAAATCTGATTAAAATAATTGGCACCATCATATCCGCCTATCATTCTAAACATTTCTTTTCCTGACGATGAAAAAACATTAAAAAACATTAAACTTTGTCCTGCCCTCTTTTCAAAATTTCCATCCATTATTTTTGTCCAATTTTTGCCATCTTTGGATCGCCAAATATCATTTAAATATGTTGAGTTATTTTTTTGCCATTCGCAACAAAAATATACTGCGAATATTTACCGCCATATACTATAGAATGTCCCCACCTTTTTTCAAATTCAGCATTCCCTGATAATAATTTCCAATTGATCCCATCTTCTGATTCCCATACATCATTTAGCCCTGTTTGTCCATTTTCAGTTCCGCCTATTAATATGAATGAATAGCTATCTGTAATTGCATGTCCCCACCTACCACTAAATCTTAACCCCGAAATAGAGACTTCTGTCCAATTAATCCCATCCTCTGAATACCATATATCATTTAATCCTGTTTTTCCATCAGATGTTCCCCCTATTAACCAAATCTTTCCATCATAATAATTCGTTTGGTATATTCTACAAACATGCCCCCATCTTCCACTAAATCCAGCAGAACCTGTTGCCAATTCCCAATCAATGCCGTTTTCTGATACCCAAACATCATTTAATCCTTTTTGTCCATCTTCTGTTCCACCGATTACCCAAATTTTCTCTTTAAATATCACACTCGTATGTCCCCATCTTTTGCTAAATCCTGCTGTTGTTGTAAGGCAGGTTAAACTATTTGAACTAATATCCCCTATCCACACATCATTTAATCCTGTTATTTCATCCGATGTGCCACCAATAATATAATAAATTGATGATGAACTGCTTTGGTGTATACTTGAATGAAATGCTCTGTTAGAAAAATTACCGTAATAACAATTCCAACTTTTTAAACTTGGTTCTACTGGTGGCGGAGGAGGATGAATGGGGAGACAAGATGTAATTATTATAATTACAATGAACAAAATAATAATATTATTCTTCATTTTTTTCACCTTTTTTTTACTTTATGGTGTAGGTGTTGGTGTAAACACTGGAATACAAATTTCACATTTATCCTCATATCTTAACACTGCCATATCCATTCCCCTCTCTTCCATATACGCACTTCCTGTTATTGCTATTTTACCATAATTCTCAGCCATTATCCCATATTCATTTTATACTTGTCATTTAAAATTTAAAAGTGCATAGTTTTTAGGTAAGTGTATATTATTGTGTGTAATTTAATAAGGAAGGGGTAACCTCCCTTGTTATATAATGTTTTTTAGCAAAAACAAAAGGAGGAACCCCATTGAGAACTCTAAATCTTTCAAAGATTAGTTTACCAGAAATCTATGATGATTTACCACAAGATTTTAAAGATTGTTTTTATTAAGACGCGGAATTAAGATTTAAAGAACTTAAAAAGAA